>JAVBOD010000021.1:0-34122 GCA_031551045.1 Bacteroidales bacterium | reverse complement strand
AATCCTTTTCAACGGAAACTGGTTCGGTCCTCCAGGGCCTGTTACGGCTCCTTCAACCTGGTCAAGGGTAGATCACTAGGTTTCGCGTCTACTCCTACTAACTTAACGCCCTGTTCAGACTCGCTTTCGCTTCGGCTCCGTTCCTGAAGAACTTAACCTTGCTAGTAAGAAGTAACTCGTAGGCTCATTATGCAAAAGGCACGCCGTCATCACACAAAGTGACTCCGACCGCTTGTAAGCGAACGGTTTCAGGGTCTATTTCACCCCCCTGTTCGGGGTACTTTTCACCTTTCCTTCACAGTACTGGTTCACTATCGGTCTTCTATCGGTATTTAGCCTTACGGGATGGTCCCCGCAAATTCAGACAGGATTCCTCGTGTCCCTCCTTACTCAGGATACTGCTAACAATATATAAACTTGCATGTACGGGATTATCACCCTCTATGACCCAATTTTCCAATTGATTCCATTTCATTTATATATCATACGGCGCAGTCCTATTACCCCAAAATTGCCGAAACAACCTTGGTTTGGGCTATTCCCCTTTCGCTCGCCACTACTCAGAGAATCGATTTTTCTTTCTTTTCCTGCAGGTATTGAGATGTTTCAGTTCCCTGCGTTGACTTCCCGGCTTGCACCGGGATGGTACCGCTTCACGGTACCGGGTTGCCCCATTCGGAAACAGGCGGATTAACTCGTGTTTGCCAATACCCGCCCTTTTTCGCAGCTTACCGCGTCCTTCTTAGTCCATAGAAGCCTAGGCATCCTCCGTTCGCCCTTGTTTTACTTCTTCTTCGAAATTGTAATTGCTAAGGTGTCGCCACCTCAGCATACCCGGGTACGTGTGCCGATGTTATCGACACTGACCCAATCGCTTGTAGACGGTAAAAATTATTCTACCGCTACAAATCTTGCTCGAGATGGGTGATTTTGGAAAATCACTCATCTTGTTTGTTTGGTTTGTTGTATCTTGAACCGCATTCACATGCAGGAGCCGCGACGAATCGCAACTCTACAAGATACCCTTTACTTACCTCTTATATCTCTCTTCAATACGTCAATGAACTTCTTGATTTTTCCGAATGTCGAAATCACTCCCGTGGCTTCCCTACATTCGAGGAACGCATTCCTGCATCCCTTTTTTTTATTCCCGTTTTTCTCAAACGGGCTGCAAAGGTAATCACTTTTTCTTTCCTAGCAAATTTTTTTACTCCGCTTAGCTATATTTTTTCCTAAAACTCTGATGCACACCAAGAAAATTTTTTGAAAAAATGTGATGCCCATGTATTGCGCTTATCAAATGCATAAGTTTTTTCAAAAGACGATTATTAAAAATTTAAGCAAAAGATTTTATCTTTGTCAAAAATACAAGAACAGTATCCTTATATTAAGCAACTCATGGCCCGATTAGACGGTTTATACAACGAATGTAATTCAAAAGAAGAACCGTTGAACAATAGTAAGAAAGCATCTCGATATTATCTTCTTCATTGGAAATGGTTCGTGTTTTCATTATTGTGCTTCTTAGTAATAGGAAGTATTTATCTCTTTACGGCCACTCCTCAATACGAAATACAGGCAATTATCTTCATTAAAGATCATAAAAAAGCAGCAAGTAGTTCCGCTTCTATGATGAAAGATAGTATTTCTCCGCATAAGAGAGCAGTTGAAAACGACCTAAAAATTCTTCACTCTTACGCTTTATGGGAGCAAGTAGCTCAAAAGCTAAACCTGCAAGTGAGTTATTCACAAAAGAATGCGTTAAAAACGGTACTGCTCTACAGCGGTGTTCCGGTGAAAGTGGAAATCGTATCGGCCGGCGAGGCGCTTTATAGCTATCCTTTGCATATTGATTTCGGCAAAAGCGGACAATTAGACATAAACGGAAAACGTTACCCGAAGAATGGATTGGCCGAGGGAGATTTCGGCGTCCTACATGTCAACACGAATGACTCGTTGTTATCGCTATGGCGAAGGCAAAAAAACATAATTGCCCACATTAGCCCGCTAAGCATAGAGGTAGAGTCGTTACGAAAGCATCTTCGTATCCAAGTATTAGGACAAGACTCATCGGCTTTGCAGCTCAGCATATTGTCGCCCATTCCCGAAAAAGGGAAGGATATCATCAACCATTTAATTACGGAGTATAATATGCTCGATGCGGCCGATAAAGAGCAACCGGCCGGCACGCTCGCCTTTATTGATAAACGCATCGATTCGCTATCAAAGCATTTGGAAGCAATCGAAAAGAATATGAGAAGCTACAAGCCTTCACAAGTTATTACGGATACAAGCTACAAGACCCCGTTATCCTTGCATGTGGCGCAACAAAACGAAATGGCTCGCGGCCAAGCAGACACCGTATTCAGCGCGCTGAAAGAGATTGAACATTACGTGCAGCAAAAAAATGCGGACTATAGAATGAAGCCTGCACTACAGGCGCTGAACGACACGATCCTGCTTCCGCTTATCGCTGCACTTGATAGCGCAGAGGCCAAACTGATCAAAACATTACATACGAAAAGCCACGAGGATAGTGTATTGTGGGCTTATGAGGGGCAAATTCCAGCATGGAAAAGGAATAGCATCGATACCATATACGCTTTGCGCGACCATTTTGAAATGACACTGCACAAGCTGGAAACCAACAGCCAAAGGTTGGTAGAGATGATTCAATCGGTACCGATAAAAGAGTGTAAAGCGGGGGATATCGCACAACAAGAGGAAATCCAAAAACAGTTAGAGCACTTTTTACTTTTGAAGCGCAAAGAAATGGATGCCTTGAGCGCAGCCATCGTCCGCCGCCCCGTTGACGTTGCCCGCAGCAGTGAATTCCCTGTAAAGCCGGCAAAATGGATGGTGATATTCATATGTTCGCTGCTGGGACTTCTTCTTCCCGTGATAATTCTGTGGATACGGAGCATTTTTTGTAACAGAATCACTACAAAAAAAGATATTACAAACACTTTGAATGTACCTATTGCCGGCGAAATAGCGTTGTTGCAACAGGCCACCAAGATAGTAGCTATCAGTAAAACCCAGCACATTCATACCGAACAAATACACGCTATGTGCACTAAGTTAGATCACATGAGCGCAGCCAACAAATTGCAAATACTATTAGTTACTTCGAGTATTGATAGAGAAGGGAAATCATTCCTGACCACAAACCTCGGCGCCGGCTTGGCCTCTACTGACAAGCGGGCGGTTATCATAGATTTTGATTTACGCAAACCCAACTTGCACAAAACTGTGGGAGTAAACAATGATGAGGGTTTGAGTAATTATTTAGCCGGCCAGGTGACCCTGAACGACATTACACATCCGGTACCTCAAGTGGAAAACCTCGATATTATTACCGGCGGAGACATACCAGCTAATCCGCACATACTGCTGAGAAGCGATATGTTAGCGGAACTTATGGAGGAACTGAAAAAACAGTACCGTTACATAATCATCGACACGCCGCCGCTATGCTCAGCAAGCGATGCAAAGATTCTCAGCCGTTTTGTCAATGTATCGATTTATATTATCCGCCAACACTATACACTCAAAAAACATGTAAAACTTATCAATAAGCTGTACGCAGGCAGGCAATTGCAAAATCTTTGCGTAGTGGTAAACGGTATCGATGAAAAAAAATGGCACGGCTATTGAGATATGTTTCGTGCCGCTAAAAAATAGGATGGCGAAATTAAAGACAGTAAACATCAGATATAACAAAATTCCTGACAGAAAAATAAAATTTATGGATATAGTGATTGATTTTGACGGAACGTGCGTAACGCACGAGTACCCCAACATAGGGCGCGAAATTGGGGCTACTCCCGTGTTGCGTGAGTTGGCCGATAGCGGAAACCGCCTTATTTTATTCACTATGCGGCACGACGATAAGAGGCGGAACATTTATTACCTGAGTGATGCAGTGGAATGGTTCCGCGAACGCGATATACCGTTGTTCGGCATACAGCGCAATCCTAAACAAAAAGACTGGACAAGCTCGCCAAAAGCCTACGGCGAAATCTACATCGACGATGCGGCGCTGGGTTGTCCATTAATATATCCGGAAGAAGGACGCCCCTATGTGGATTGGAAGAGTGTGCGCGAGACGCTTATAGAAATGGGCGCGTTGGAATAATTGAACCCGGAGATTAGACAAGTATCTGAAGATTGAAATGGGCTTTTCTTTACCAAGCTATGGTAAAATAATCAAAAGTCTATTACAGCTACTTCATTAACCTTTTTACATATACCTTATATAATTGGTAAGTGCCCGGCTTATCAATTTCTACCTTTTACCGCCCCCCCTACATGTTTCATTGTCCTTTCTACATTTAACAATCATTTTTAATAAAAAACAGACAATCAATAACTTACAATAATATCCCGGTTTAAGGCAATAAATAAAATAACTCTTTTTTTCTAAAAATTAGCCCATTTATTAAATTTCTTAAAATTTTTAATATCTTTGTAAAAAATTAACCAATTCTTATTTCAAGTAAGACACAAATAAAGTGCAATAAGAAATATTCTTACTGAGATAAGGTGTCGTGTTTTTTAAATATTTAACCATTATGAATTCTTAGACTTTGCCTATTGGGTAAAGGCTATGGTTTATTAGTCACTGCCTGTTATTAATATAATGAGGTATATAATTACTTTTAATTAAAGCGCTATGAATATGAAATACCTTTTTAGCTATGGTGTTCTTTGCCTATTGCTCACCTCCTGTTTGTCGAGCAAAAAAATCACCTATTTCCAACCGGCAAATCCTTCCATGGACGAATATGTGGAACAAGTAGCAGAAGCTTACACGCCCCGTATCAAATCAGAAGACATCCTATCCATCACCGTAAGCAGTTTGAATAGAGATGCCAACGTAATGTTCAATCCTATGATAGAGAATGCATACTTTGGTATCCAAACGGTAGGAACCACTGCACCGCTTCCGATACAGGGATTTACCGTAGATGCGGCCGGTGACATTACGTTGCCCATGATAGGAAAAATGCATGTAGCGGGGTTAAAATCCAGCGAATTATCGGTGCAACTGACCGAAAAGCTGCAACTCTATTTGGAATCGCCTACGGTGACGGTTCGTATTGCCAACTACACCGTTTCAATATTGGGCGAAGTGGCGCGGCCGGCCATGTACACCATCCCCAACGAAAGAATTACCATTCCGGAAGCTTTGGCCCTGGCCGGCGATATGACGATGTACGGAAAACGGAAGAACGTGTTAGTTATCCGCGAAACAGATGGCAACCGGCAATATGCACGGATTGATTTAACCAAGCGCGATATGTTTACATCGCCTTACTATTATCTTCGTGCAGGCGATATCCTTTACGTAGAACCGCTACCGGGACGAATAATCGCTTCCGACAGGGTTTACCAACTAAGCCCTATTGTCATCAGTTCGCTCACGTTGCTCGTACTGATAGTTACTACGTTTGTAAAATAATAATAAAGGGCGTAATTTATGGCGACTTCCTTAAAAAACAGCTCCGCGGAGACAAGCGGCGGGATAGATGTCCGGAAATTGTTTTTCCACTATCTCTCCTATTGGAAATGGTTTCTGCTTTCGGTCGTATGCTTTATGACCGCCGGCGTTGCATACCTGTTCCTTGCCACGCCCAAATACGATGTTAGCGCCAGTATTCTTATCAAAGACAAGAAAGGGAATAATTCACAAAACACATCGATTGTGGAACAATTCGATTTCTTTTCGACACAAAAAAATTTCGCCAACGAGAAAGAAATCCTACAGTCCTATTCTTTAATGAAACAAGTCGCCAAGGATTTGAACTTGCAGGTTAATTACAGCATCAAAAAAGGATTGAAGAATTACCCCAAGTACACGGGCGTTCCTTTAAAAGTAGAACTCTTAAATAACAACCTGATTCCTTATTATAAACCTTTTGAAATTAAGTTTGAAAGTCCGGAACGGATTACCATCGACGGTAACAGTTATCCTTACAAAACACCGATTGAAACAGCAGCGGGCAGTATAAAAATTACGGTCATCGACAGTTTGCTGGCCGGATGGGACAAGCAACATCCGCTTTACATGACCATCATTCCCATAGAAGATGCCGCCGGAAGTTTACGGAACGCCATCAATGTAAAAGCCTCCGGGAAAGAATCGTCGGTAATAAATATATCGATGCTGACCCCCTTACCGGACAGAGGAGTAGAAATTATCAATCATTTACTCAAGGTTTATAACTTGGCAGAGGTAGCCGATAAAAACCAACTTATAGGTAGTACACTGTCTTTTATCGACGACCGTTTAAGCGCTCAGGAGAATGAGTTGAGAAAGGCTGAAACGGAAGTGCAAAATTTCAAGTCATCACAAGGAATTACGGATATCAGCCAAGAATCGAAATTATTCTTGGAGTCGGTACAGAAAAACGACATGAACCGCTCGCAAATAGACATCCAGTTAAGTGTATTGAAAGACATTGAATCCTATGTACTACATGACGCGGACAATGGAGGAAACGCTCCGGCAACAGTGGGAATTAATGACCCGACGCTGGTTTCTTTAGTCACCCAGCTTACGGCAGCAGAAGCAGAACGACACAAAGCGTTGCGCACGTTAAAACCGGCCAACCCTATTATTTTGGGCTACGATGACCAAATTAAAATGCTCAAACAAAATATTATCGACAATATCTCCACGTTCCGTAGCGGCCTTGAAATCACACAACAGAAACTAAACGAGGAAAACAATAGATTGGAAAGAAGAATCCAATCCGTTCCTAAAAAGGAACGCGAACTGGTAGATATTACGCGGGAACGGGATATCAAGAACCAACTCTATGTTTTCTTACTTTCTAAAAAGGAAGAAGCGGCTATCTCTTATGCATCGGCGGTTGCCGACAGCAGGCTGATTGATCCGGCGCACCGCAGCCTGTATCCGTCCAAACCAGTGAGAAATGTAGTACTGGCCGGAACATTCATTCTCGGATTATGTTTCCCTGTTTTGATACTGTGGATTATGGGACTTTTCCACTACAAAATCAGTTCGAAAGAAGAAATAGAAAAACAATTGAGAGCGCCGATTGTAGGTGAAATATCGCAATTGCAGCAATCGAGTTCCATTATCCCGAAAGGTAAAATACGCGGCATGCATGCCGAACAAATCCGCACGTTACGTACCAACATCGATTTCATGAGCCCCGAAAAAACGTTGCGGACTATACTGGTAACTTCTAATATTTGCGGAGAAGGAAAATCTTTCTTAACCGCCAATTTGGGAGCCGCCTTTGCCGCCACGGGGAAACGCACGGTAATCATGGACTTTGACATTTATAAAGACGGGCTTCATAGCGTGGTGGGCGTTGAGAATAAAGTTGGCATATGCAACTACATCGCAAAGGAAGTAGCGTTGGATGATATTATACAGCCTTCGCCACAGATAGATAATTTAGACATTATTACCTGCGGAAAAATGCAGGAAGGAGAGGGAGACCTGTTGATGAACAAAAATTTACAGGCCTTTATGGAGGAAGTACGCACTCGTTACGAATATTTGATTATCGATACGCCGCCATTAGGATTTGTAAGCGACGCCCTTATTCTGAGCCGCTTAGCCGATGTATCAATTTTTATGATACGACAGGATTATACCCCCAGGAATTGCTTGAAACTCATTAATGAATTGTACGAAAATCAACAAATGCCCAATGTGTGTGTAGTGGCCAACGGCCTTAAAGAAAAAAAATGGAACGGCTATATTTCATACGATACAAACAAATATTACGAAAACCGGAAAAAAGCCTGTAATTAAGAAAAGTGTTGGCGAGCGCTGTTAAACTCAACTATCTGAAATGAATATGCATCAACCATTAACAAATCAACCACTTCTTACGGTCATTGTGCCTTGTTATAAGGTTGAACAATACCTGGATAAGTGCATTTCATCTATCGTTAGTCAAACATATGCTAATTTAGAGATATTGCTGATTGATGACGGCAGCCCTGATAATTGCGGAAAAATTTGCGATGCGTGGCAAGAACGCGATAAGCGCATCCGGGTAATTCATAAACCAAACGAAGGACTCCCCTATGCCCGTAAGACAGGAATTGACAATACGACAGGCGAGTATGTTACGTTCGTAGATGCCGACGACTGGATACATGCCGAGATGTACACCGAGATGATGTCGGCATTGTTGTCCACCAATTCCGATATTGCGCAATGCGGCGTTTGCGTGGTCTATGAAGACGGGCGCGTGGAGCACCGCGACAATGAGCAACGAAAAGGAAACTATGAAATAGTGGGGCGTACCGAAGGCGTTCTGTTGATTTTGGATGATCAAAAATGGCGTTCGTGGTTGTGGTGCAAAATTTTCAAAACACCTTTGTTCGAGCATATACAATTTGAAAAGGATATCACCTGGGGCGAAGATTTCATTTCCCATCATTTGTTTCACAAGGCTTCGCAAAGCGTATATCTGCACGACGAGTATTACTATTACCTTCAGAGAGACAATGCCCTTACCAAACAAAAGAGCCTATCGGCGCTGATGTATAATCATTTGAGTTATTGCAATGCCCAATATCAACGTTATCGTTTTGTAGAACAACATCCGGAATATCACAGCGCTTTGCGAAAAGTCAAAACAACTACGGTGTTGCTTTTGATAAGTTTTTTAAACAACATGATTGCCTTACCGCAGTATCTGCCGAAAGAAGTTTTTAAAGCAAAAGTCAAACAATTAAGCGCTATCTCTTTAAAACAGGTATCGGGCACCGTATCCCGTTTTATGATGTTATCCGCGAAAATACATCCGTATGGTTATATATGCATGAGCCGTACCGGCCGTTTCATGAATAAAATAACAAGAGGAAAACTCAAAAGCTATTATTTCTTTCTGTCCGAAAAATAATGGCATAACTGAAAAACAATCTTTTTATGATTAAGTTCTTAGACCTATACAAAGTAAATCAACAGTACGAATCGGAAATAAAAAAAGCCGTGAACGAAGTGCTTGATAATGGCTGGTACATTTTAGGAGAAGCGGATAAACGCTTTGAACAGCATTATGCGGCATATTGCGGCACAAAGCATTGCATTGGCGTGGCCAACGGGCTGGATGCTTTAACGCTTATTCTCAGGGCTTACAAAGAACTGGGAATGATGAAAGACGGAGACGAAATATTGGTGGCAGCCAATACCTATATTGCCAGCATTTTGGCCATTTCGGAAAACGGCCTTGTCCCCGTACTGATAGAACCCAATCCGCACACCTACAATATTGAGCCCGAACACTTGGAGAAACACATTACTCCCCGAACAAGAGGAATACTTCCTGTGCATCTGTACGGGCAATTATGCGATATGGCTCCAATTCTCCGGATTGCAAAGCAATACCGCCTCCATGTCATTGAAGACGCTGCACAATCACAAGGCGCGGTACAAACGGCAGACGGGCGAAAATCGGGAAATATCGGCGAGATAGCGGGACATTCATTCTATCCGGGTAAAAACCTGGGAGCCATGGGCGATGCGGGAGCCGTTACGACCAACGACGACGAACTGGCCGCCACGATTCGCGCTTTGGCCAACTATGGTTCACACAAAAAATATGTCAATGAATATAAAGGCGTCAACAGCCGCTTGGACGAAATACAGGCCGCCGTATTGGACGTAAAATTGAAATACCTGGACCGCGACAATGACCGGAGACGGGAAATAGCCAAGATTTATCTGAACGAAATAACAAATCCGGCGTTGGTGTTGCCCTACTATTCGGGCAACGCGGATCATGTTTTTCACCTGTTCGTCGTCTTGTGCCAGGAAAGGGAGCGGCTTCAGCAGTATCTGAACAAGCATGATATTCAAACAGTGATTCATTATCCGATTCCTCCACACCGGCAAAAAGCGTACACTGAATGGAACGGGCTATCGCTTCCTGTAACGGAGCAGATACACGACAGGGCGCTAAGCATCCCTATCAGCCCCGTGATGGAAATGCAGGAAGTGGAGAACATTGTAAGCACGTTGAATCAATTTACATTATAAGCCGCTATTAAGTAATATTAGAATTATACAAGTATCCGACATTACACACGAAAGAAGAAGTTTACTATTTATTGAAGAGAAAAACCAAATTTCCTAGAGACGACAATGATTTCATGAGCTAAAAAAACGAATTTTAAAATCGTATGAAAGCACAATCTGATAGAATTATCTGGGTTGACTATGCCAGAGTGTTAGGCAACTATTTTGTCTTTATGACCCATTTTGCGGTAAATGCAGAGGCGCGATTTTTCCCTTATTTTATGCCGCTATTTTTCATTCTATCAGGATTTATCGATAACAATAAACGAACATTCCCCGAGACTATTAAAAGAAATTTCAAAACACTTATCGTGCCGTACATTGCATTCAGCATCATAACGTATGTATGGTGGCTTATTATTTATTTCCGGCACGAATCGTTTAATCCGCACGATGCATTCATCAGCCCCCTTATAGGGATGTTGCTGGGAGATCCCAGCATTGCGACCAGTAATCCGGGCTTTGCTCATATGACCAACGGGCCGCTTTGGTTTCTATTTGCATTGTTCTGGTGCAAACTCGTTTTTAAGGCCGGCTTCTTCCATAAATATCTGTTGTTGGCCATCAATGTTTGTTGTGTGGCGCTTATCCTTCTGTTGAAGCAGTCCCATTTCAACCTGTACTTTAGCATAGACAGCGGGCTGATGGCATTGCCGTTTTACACCTTCGGATTTTACCTTAAACGCGTAATCGATAAGCCCAAGTACCAATGGTATCAAACCCTGCTGATAGTCATCGCAGGAATAACTGCCAGTTATTTTCTAAGCAGGCTCAACGGAAAAGGCTCGATGGTGTTGGATGACTACGGGAAAAATATATTCTTATTTTACATCAACGGAATTGTCTTTTCTTTAAGCATCATGTTCTTTAGCCGTTTGTTTTCAAACGTATATTTTACATTCCTGGCCTACATGGGACGAAATTCGATTATCATTTTCGGCATGCAGTACATCAGCATTTGGGTGGTGGAACATATCTATAAAATCATCATGCATACCAAAGGCATGGAGGTGACATACGGCAGCTTCGAGGCTTTTGTGATATCATTTGCCTTGCTGTTGGTGTCTTTTATTCCCGTTTATATTATCAGGACGTATTTCCCGTATATCATAGGGGCGAAAAAACAGCCCTCAAAAAACAAAACCCTTGAATTAGTTTAACCTTGGAAGCACAACGTTCGTCATATCGCCAAATTTTCAAAGCCACCGGACTTTTCGGAGGAGTGCAGGTATTCAATATTCTGATTAGCATCGTCAAATCAAAATTTATTGCGGTGCTTTTAGGCCCTACCGGTATGGGTATTGCCAGCCTGTTAAATTCGACCAGCGATATCATCAGCAGCCTTACAAGTTTCGGATTAGGCACCAGCGCCGTCCGGAACATCGCGGCCGCCGATGCTTCAGGCGATCAGTACAAACTGGACAGAACCGTCACGGCCCTGCGCCGGCTCGTATGGATTACGGGTTTGTTAGGTGCGCTTCTCATGTTAGTGTTGTCGCCCTGGTTAAGCGAACTAACCTTTGAAAACAAGGACTATACCTATGCCTTCATGTTGTTGTCCGTATCGCTTTTATTCCGGCAATTAGCCACCGGCCCAAACGCGTTACTGCAAGGAATGCGTAAGTTAAAATCACTGGCTAAAGCCACCGTGTGGGGCTCTTTGCTGGGTTTGCTCATCTCCGTTCCGTTATATTATTTTTTCGGGTTAGACGGCATTGTTCCGGCTATCATCTCTTTTGCGCTTATTACTTTTTTCATCCCCTATTTCTACGCCCGGCAAATCAAAGTAAACCGGGTGAATCTTTCCCTGCATGAAACATGGCAAGAAGGAAAGAGCATGCTCACCATGGGCCTTATGCTAAGCCTGAGCGGGATTATCACCATGGCCGTGTCATACCTTGTGCGCGTTTATATCAGTAGAACCGGAAGCGTGGCAGATGTAGGGCTTTTCAATGCAGGGTTTACCATCATCGGGACCTACACCGGACTGATATTTTCGGCGATGGCTACCGACTATTATCCGCGCCTGTCGGGCGTGGCGCACGACAAGCAGCTGTCCAAAGAGATGATTAACCAACAGGCCGAAATCGCTATTCTGATTTTAGCGCCCATCCTCATGGTGTTCTTCGTGTTTATCCACTGGGTGGTGCAAATACTCTATTCCGACCAGTTCACCCCCATCAACGAAATGATTCACTGGGCGGCCCTGGGCATATTTTTCAAAGCCGCCGGCTGGGCTGTCGGTATCTTGTTTTTAGCCAAAGGTGCGTCCAAATTGTACCTTATCAACGAGGCAATATCCAGCATATACATTCTTCTGTTCAACATTGCCGGTTATAAATGGATGGGCTTAGACGGGCTGGGAATCGCGTCATTAGCCGGTTTTGTGATTTATTTAATGCAAGTAACGATTATCTGCGGCTACAAATACGAGTTTAAATTCAGCCGTTACTTTATTAAAATTTTCGGATTACAGTTCCTTTGCGCCGTCGCCTGTTTCTGCATCGTAAGGTTTGTACCGTCGCCCTATCACTACCTTTTAGGAAGCTGTTTAATTATAGCCTCCTCGCTTTATTCCCTGCGGGAACTCAATAACCGCTTGGCGCTTAAAGAATTTATTTTATCTAAAACAAAACGAAAGAACGATTAATATCATAGAACCATGCAAGAGCCGAGAATCATAGAATTACCAAGGATCCTTGACCAACGGGGAAACCTTTCGTTCCTGGAAGGAAATAACCATATTCCTTTCGAGATAAAGAGAACCTTCTGGATATACGACGTACCCGGCGGAGAAGACCGGGGCGGACACGCTTATCTTCAAAGCGAAGAATTTGTGATAGCGCTTTCGGGGAGCCTTGATGTGGTGCTGAACGATGGAAAAAAAGAATGCCGGTACCACCTGAACAGGTCGTACTACGGGCTTTATATACCCAAAATGATGTGGCGCCACATGGAGAATTTCTCCACCAATTCGTTATCTCTCGTGTTATCATCCGTTTTATACGACGCCAATGATTATATCAGAGACTTTGAAACTTACAAACTGAAAAAGGGGGTGTAAAATGAAAACGTCAACTGTTTTTGATTGTACGATATTAGAATTCGACAAACATCACCATACAAAAGGAAATATTACGGTGGTCGAAAATGGGAAGGTCGTACCATTCGATATAAAAAGGGTTTATTACCTGTATGATGTTCCGGGCGGGGAAAGCAGGGGCGGCCATGCCCACCGGGAATTGAGCCAACTGATTATCGCCGCGGGCGGCAGTTTTGATGTATTGCTGGACGACGGTAAAGTGAGAAGAACGATTACACTCAACAGGCCTTACTACGGACTATTGATAATACCCGGATTATGGCGGGAGATAAATAATTTTTCATCAGGAGCTACTTGTTTGGTTCTGGCTTCGCACGAATATGACGAAGCGGACTATATCAGGGATTACGAGGAATTTAAACAACTAAAAAATGATTGAGGTTGTAAAATATACACAAGAGAAAGAGCGCGAGTGGAACGACTTTGTATCTCAGTCAAAAAACGGGACGTTTTTATTTGACCGAAGGTATATGGATTATCATTCGGACAGGTTCGAAGATTTCTCGCTGATGGTTTACCGGAAAAACGCTCTTTACGCGATACTTCCGGCACATAGGACGGACAATACGCTCTGCTCCCATCAAGGATTAACTTACGGAGGTTATCTTATTCATCCCAAAGTAACCACCTCCGGTATGTTGGAAACCGTTCAGCAGGTAAATTCATACTTATTGTCAGCAGGTATGAATAAAATGATTTATAAATCGATACCGTTTATCTACCACCTCTATCCCTCGCAGGAAGATTTATATGCTTTTTTCAGGTACTGCCAAGTTAAGACCATTGGCTGTAATATTGCATCCGTCATTTTCCAGCATCATAAATTAAAATTCGACAGTTCCAGAAAATACGGTATCCATAAAGCATCGACTTTGGGATTAAAGGTTGTAGAAAGCACCGACTTTGCTGCATTCTGGGCGATTTTACAAAGCAACTTAAATAATAAATACGGAATAAAACCGGTACACTCGCTCGCCGAAATAGAATTGCTACACTCGCGTTTTCCCGACAACATCAAGCTGTTTTTAGTATATAAAGGCGAAACGGTGGTAGGCGGCACGGTAATCTATATCACAACACAAGTTATCCGCGCCCAGTATTCCACGGCCAGCCCGGAAGGGAAAGATTCCGGAGCCCTTGATGTATTATTCGCGTACCTGATTAACGAGAAATACAGGGATTATCCTTATATCGACTTCGGACATTCGACCGAACAAATGGGAAATTATTTAAACGAAAATTTAATATTCCAAAAAGAAGGATTCGGAGCGCGGGGAATTGTTTATGACATTTATGAAATAAGCTTTTAGCCATGCAGGTAGAGTTTGTAGCATATTCACAAGTGTTTCTGGAAAAATCATGGGAGTGGTTAAACGAACCGGAAATTAAGTTGTTGACCAATACTCCCGATTTTTCAAAAGAAGAGCAGCAGGCATGGTTCCGTTCGTTGCCGGGCAGGCGTGACTATAAAATTTGGGGCGTGACGGAATCACACAAGCCGATAGGTGTGCTGGGGCTCAAAAATATTACGGAGCATAAAGCCGAATACTGGGGCTACATCGGAGAAAAAGAATATTTAGGAAAAAAAATAGGGCCTTTGATGGTGGCCTACGCAATAGAAATGGCAAAAGAAATGAAACTGCAAGGCTTGTATTTGAAAGTTATTCCGCAGAATCAACGGGCTATCAAATTATACGAAAAGATGAATTTTAACCGTATCGGCGAGGAAAATAATTTAGTGCTGATGCAATTGACGTTAGAGGCAGGCGCGCTATTTAATTAAAAGGAAGAAGGAGATGAATACGTTACCATTGGTTTCCATCGGTGTGATTACTTACAATTCCTCGGAATTTGTAGTAGAAACGCTGGAAAGCGTGTACAAGCAGGACTATCCGAATATCGAGTTGATTGTTTCGGACGATTGTTCGAGCGATGATACGCTTGAAAAAGTTCAACAATGGATATCCGAATTCGGGCATAAATTCACAAAAGTAGAGGTGCTAACAACGGGAAAAAATACGGGAATCACGGCCAACTGTTCAAGAACATTGCAGCAAACAAGCGGAGAATGGATTAAATTCATTGCAGGCGACGATATTCTATATCCTCATGCAATAAGCTCGGTGATTTCTTTCGTACGGAGAAAAAAGAAAGAAGATGTAGCGCTGGTAGTGTCTTCCGTCAGGGTATTTGAAGGACATCCTGACAATTTGCTGTATATCTGGCCGACCTTCAAAATCAGCGACGACATCCATGAGCAGCTAAAAAGAGAATTAATAGGAGGCTATATCAAATCGCCCGGCGTTTTTATGAAACGGGCAGCAATGCTCAAACTGGGCGGGTTCAATCCCCGCTACCCGATGCTGGAAGACGATCCGATGTGGATTAAATGCCTGACGAACGGATATAAATTTTATTTCAATAATGAAGTACTGGTGGGCTACAGGATACACCCGAACGCCACTTCAAACGGCAGTTGCATCCCGAAGAAACACTTCTTCCCATCGCTCTATGCTTTTAAAAAAGAAATAGCCTTTCCTCTTATGAAAAAGGAGCGCTTATATTTCAATTATATTGTACAACACATAGAATGCAAGATATACAACCGGCTGGTAGAGACCGGAAAAATAAACAGATTGGATAAGTTACAATTAAAGATATTACACCATTTGGATATATTTTTTTTATCGATAGGCTGTATATCCTATAATTATGTTGCTTTAAAGAAAACGACTAACACCACAGAAGACGATATGATGATGGGCCAAGCCATTCATCTATAGGCATGCAAATCGTAATCTGTGCTATATTTTTTTACAACGTCACTTACAGTAATAACAAAAAAAGAAATGACTGATTTACCATTGGTTTCGGTATGCGTGATTACGTACAATTCTTCCGAATTTGTAATCGAAGCGCTGAATAGCGTGTACTGCCAAAACTATCCTAATATTGAGTTGATTGTTTCAGACGATTGCTCGACGGATGATACCGTTGAGAAGATACAAGAATGGTTATCCGTATTCGGGCATAAGTTTACAAAAGCGGTTTTTCTCACTGCGGAAAAAAATTCGGGGATTACCGCCAACTGTTCAAGAGCGCTCGCCCAGGCACATGGAGAATGGGTAAAACTCGTCGATGGAGATGATTTTATATACCCCAACGCTATCGATTCCTTGGTATCTTTCGTACAGGCACGGCAAACCGAAGATATATCGCTCGTGGCCTCTTCTATTCAGATATTTAAAGATCATCCCGGAAATCTACTTTATACCTGGCCGAATTTCAAAATCAGCGACAACATTCGCGAGCAATTAAGAGGGCAGATAATAGGAGGTTATATCAAATCAATGAGTGTTTTTATGAAACGGGAAGCCTTTTTGAAAGTAGGCGGGTTTAATCCCAATTACCCGATGCTGGAAGACGACCCCTTGTGGGTCAGGTTCCTGACGAACGGATATAAATTCCATTTCCACAATGAAGTGTTGGCGGGCTATAGAGTACACTCGAAATCTATTTCGAACGGGAGTTTTATACCCAAAAAAGAGTTTTTCCCGTCTATCTATACGTTCAAGAAAGATGTGGCTTTCCCCCTCCTGAAAAAAGAAGGCTTGTATTTCAATTTCATTGCACAGAAAATGGAATACAATGTTTATGCAAGAGTTCTTAACAGCGGGAAAATAAGGCCATGGGATAAACTGCTATTAAAAGTATGCTATCGCTTAAATAAGTTCTTTAGTAATAACCTGAACAAAAAATAACGATGATACCAAAAGTTATTCATTATTGCTGGTTCGGCCGGAATCCGCTGCCGCTATCGGCGAAAAGATGTATCGAATCATGGATGAAATTTTTTCCTGATTATGAAATAAAGGAATGGAACGAAGATAATTTCGACATCAATATTATTCCGTTTACACAGGAAGCGTATAGCGTAGGAAAGTATGCCTACGTAAGCGACTATGCCCGCTTATGGGTATTGTACAATAACGGCGGCGTTTATTTCGATACGGATGTTGAAGTGATAAAAAATATGGCTCCGGTTATCTCACAAGGCCCCTATATGGGAATAGAAAAAAATACGAAGTCAGCGAACGTATCGGTTAATCCGGGTATCGGTTTTGCGGCGGAAAAGAACGATGCCGTTTTACGGAATATCATGCAGTATTATGAGAACGAACATTTTATTGTGGACGGGAACATTAAGCAAATTACCATTGTCCCCATTACGACCAATGTGCTGGTAAAATATGGCTTTAACCGCAAAAATGAAATACAAAAGGTGGGAAACTTCCGCATTTACCCTTACGATTATTTCTGCCCGATCGAGTATCCCATGGGGAAATTGGAAAAAACCTCCAACACGGTTTCCATCCATTACTACTCGGAGTCGTGGTTATCAAAAAAAGATAAGATAAAAATACGCCTGTTTACGCTGTTGGAAACAAAACACGGGAAAAAAATAAAACGCATCCTTAAATTCATGTTCGGAAAAAATTAAACTATCAGATAAAGTAATGTCCATCATTGAACACATACTACTCTTTTCATTTATCTTTATATTCTACGCCTTCTGGGGTAAATATAATGCGCACAGAAACAGTAAGGCATTCTGGGAAGCAGCCATTATTCCCATAGCGCTGTATGTATTCATTGTCGGTTCGCGCTACGGTTGGGGCAACGATTATTTAATCTATAAATTCGAATTCGAACATGCCTTTACATTTAAAGAAGAGCAAGTTGCTTTTAAATGGTTGAATCAGTTCATGAATCTCATTGGGTTCAGCTATGCGGGAGCCTACATGGGATATGCGTTCATCTTCATTGTCTGCGCCTTCGTTTTTTTACGTTCCTACCGAGAAGCAGGAAGCTATATGTACAGTTTTTTGATTCCGGCCACGCTGTATGTTTCGGCACATACCATACGGCAAGGCGTGGGAATCTCCTTTCTTTTCCTGGCATTGGTATTTTTTCATAAACGAAAATGGTTCTATATGATTCTTGCCACGTTGATAGCATTTAACATACACTACTCTACAATTGTAACGCTGATGGTGATTTTAGGTATCTTTTTTATTTTCAGGAACCCGATACACTACTTGCTGTCTATCCCCGCATATCTATTCTTCAGCGTTGCTTTCGATGTGGGAAAAATGAGTTTTTTAGCGGAATTTTTAAGCGAACATATCTCGTTAAACAATAAATTTCAGAACTACATAGACAATAGTAACGAATGGTTTGGAGCCGATGCGGTGAACGAAATATATGCGCAAAGCACACTGGCATTACTGATGTCGTCGCTTTTTTATATTGCTATTTTCTATTTAGGCTACAAAGCGTTAAAGGTACGGAGAGATAAGCATGTTCTCTATCTATTTAACACCGTCGTAATAGGAAGCATATTACTCAGAGCTACATTTTTATACGAAATCCTGCGCCGCTTCACAGAGCCGTTTGTGATGTTTTATTTTGTACCCCTGGGTTATATTTTTTATGTCTATTTCAAAGATTGCAAACAACCGGAAAGCTATCATGCCGTTCAGTTGAAAAAAATCTTTCCCATAGGAATAACGTTCATCATGATGTATTTATTGATGTTTTGGGGGCGGTTTATATTGCTGAATGCCGACGCAGATTTCTTCTGGTATCATTAAAATAATACGATGGTTAAAGAGAACAATAGTAATTAATAAAAAAAATGAAAAAACCGAAAGTGTCTATAGTAGTTCCTGTATATAACGTTGAAAAATATTTGCAATGTTGTATGGATTCGTTGTTGAATCAAACACTGACGGACATAGAAATTATTCTAGTGGATGACCGCTCTCCCGATAATTGCCCGGCGCTGTGCGACAGCTACGCAAAACAAGATGACAGAGTGAAGGTTATTCACAAAAACAACGCAGGATTGGGATATGCCCGGAACTCCGGCATGGAAATAGCTACGGGCGAATACATTGCCTTTGTGGATTCCGACGATTATGTCGAACGGGATACTTACCAAAAGGTATATTCCCTGGCTATGGAGAAAAAAGCAGATGTGGTATATTTCACCTACCGGCGTTTTGATGACGGAGGAACAACATGGAAAGACGCAAGCCATACAAACCATAAACAGTATAATGCCGAAAGAGATATACGAGGGCTCATGCTCGACATGATTGCTAATCCCCCAACATGCAAGAACGACCGGGATATACAGGTTTCGTCCTGCTGTGCGCTGTATCGTAATTCCTTGATAAAACAACATGACATACAATTCCATAGCGAACGGGAATTGATTAGCGAAGATTTGCTGTTCAACCTTGATTATCTCTTGCACGCGGGCGCCGTAAGCATCATTCCGGAGGCATTGTACAACTACAGGGACAATCAATCTTCGTTAACCCGGAAAGTAAGAGCAGACAGGGTAGAGAAAAACCGGCTCTTTTACCAATATCTGAAAGAATGGCTACGCGCCAACAAATTCGGCCTCGATGGCTATTTACGCGCCACCAGATTATTTATAGGATACAGCCGGTTCGGCATCCGTCAATATATTCAATCGTCCATCCCGGGGAGAGAAAAGAGGGAGTGGTTAAAAAAGGTGGCGAATAACAACCTATGGCGTGAGATAGCGTCTTCGTATCCGTATAAGCAATTGCCGTTGAAGTATGCTTTGCATTTTTATTTATTGCACAAGCGGTTTACAACGTTGCTGTATTATTATTCCAAGTAGAACGAGCATTTTTTTAGTAAGAAATTAACTATGAGCAAAAAAAATCCTAAAGTGCTGGTTGTAGCCACTTCCCGTAGAACACGCGGAGGCATTACCTCCGTGGTCAAAGCACATGAGACGGGAGCGCACTGGAAAGCGTATCACTGCAAGTGGATAGAAACTCATATCGACAGAGGTACGATGCCCAAGTTGTGGTATTTCTGTAAGTCGCTCCTGCAATTTGCTTTTTTAATTCCGTTTTACGATTTAGTACATATTCACTTCGAACCGAATACCTCAGCCCGCCGGAAGCGATTTTATTTCGCTATCGCTAAACTATGGAATAAAAAAATCATCACACACCTCCATGCTTCCGACCCGAAGTATTTATTCGAACAGCGGAATCAGAAAATATTGTCGTATCTATTTTATCATTCAGACCGGGTGTTGGTATTATCTCAACAGTGGAAACAATGGCTTAATGAGGCATTAAACATGGAGCGTCACGTAAGCGTGCTCTATAATCCGGCGCCCACTGTCGAAGCAATGAATAATTTTCATTCCCGTAAAAAACAGATTTTGTTTGCCGGCACCTTGATAGAGCGAAAAGGCTATGTGGATTTAATTAAAGCATTTTCACTCATCGCCCCTAAATATCCCGATTGGACGGTGATATTTGCCGGCAATGGCGAACTGGAAAAAGCGACAGCACTGGCAAAAGATTTAAAAACAGACCGGCAGGTTATATTCAAAGGTTGGATAGCCGGCGAAGAGAAAGACAAGACATTCCGCGAGGCTTCCGTATTCTGCCTGGCAAGCTATGCCGAAGGATTCCCGATGGCCGTACTGGATGCCTGGGCGTATGGATTACCGGTAGTTGCAACGCCGGTCGGAGGATTGCCCGATGTGCTGAATGATGGTAAAAATGCGCTGATTTTTCAAGCGGGAGATACAGAGCATTTAGCCCGCCAACTCGACCGTTTAATTTCGGAGGATGAATTACGCAGCGCCATTTCACGGGAATCCCTGAAGTTATCGAACACTGTTTTCAATATCGAAACAATCAATAAACAATTGGCCGCTATTTACAAAGAAGTATTACAAAAATAAAATTTTTAGAACCGTCGCCATGATTGCTGTCCTTATCAACGCATATGCTTGTGCTCCCGGAATGGGTTCCGAACCCGGGATGGCTTGGAATTGGTGCATCCATTTAGCCAACCATTGCACGCTGCATATCATCACCGAAGGTGAGTTCCGCGATAAGATAGAAGAAGCTTTGGCACATCTTCCGCAAGCAAAAAATATGCACTTTTATTACAACCCCGTGTCGGATAAAGTGCGTAAAATGTGTTGGAACCAGGGCGATTGGCGTTTTTACAAACACTACCGGAAATGGCAGCGGGAAACACGACGGATGGCCGGAGAAATCATCAACCGACACCACGTCGAAATCATACAGCATTTGAACATGGTTGGTTTCCGTGAGCCGGGCTATCTGTGGGAGATAAACAGCCATCCGTTCGTATGGGGCCCCATAGGCGGATTGAAACGCTTTCCGAAGGCCTATTTACGGGGGGCCGGATGGAAAATGAATGTATTCAACCGGCTGAAAGACGCTATCACTACCCTGCAAATTAAATATGGAAGAAGAGTGGGAAAAGCTGTTGCAAAGGCAGACTTACTGATAGCTTCTATACCCGATTCGTACCGGGCATTACAAAAATACCGGCACAAAGAGTCGGTAATTATTCCGGAAACGGGTTGCTACGACAACGGGAAGGAAGAAAACAATATCGACCGATTTGCAGACGAAAATTTTAACATGATGTGGGTCGGGAAATTCGATTTTCGCAAACAACTGAATATCGCGTTACAAGCCCTGGCTAAAGTAAAACATTTGAAAGGTATAACATTATCGATTTACGGAACGGGGAGCGAACAACAGGAAAAATATTATAGACAAATGGCTTCGGAACTGAATATCGAAAAACAGGTGGAATGGTGTGGCAGTATTGCCAATCAGGAAATAATGACAAGAATGGAACAAGCGCAACTTTTCTTCTTCACAAGTGTCAGCGAAGACACTTCGACTGTTGTTCTGGAGGCGCTAACATGCCATCTTCCGGTGCTTTGCTTCGATGCGTGCGGCTTCGGCTATGTGGTGGATGATTCGGTGGGGATAAAAATCCCGTTTTCAACGCCGTCGCGTTCCATCGATGCATTTGCCGAAAAGATAGCATATCTATATCATAACAGAGATGTCTTGAAAGAAAAATCTCGAAACTGTAGCCGCCGGAAAGAAATATTTTCATGGAAAAACAAAGCCGAGCAAATGGTACGGCTATACGGGCAAGCCATCGCGCATTTTCAAAACAGGGAACAATAACCATACGAACCAAAATAAATTAAAAATAAATTAAACAATATATCTATATGCAAAAAACTTCACTCATAAACCTTAACATATCACTGGGGAGTTACCGGAACTTTTGCGAAAATATCGTGCAAATGTCCGAATGTTCCCGGAGTGAGTATGTATGTGTTACCAATGTACACATGCTGATAGAAATGTTTAAAAACAGAGACTTCGCAAACATTGTGAACAGTGCGGCTATTGCCACGCCCGACGGTTTACCGCTGACATGGGCTTTAAAATGGCTGCATGGCATAAAACAAGAACGGGTGGCCGGAATGGATTTGTTGCCCGATTTATTGTCGGAAGCGTCACAAGGCAAAATGCCCGTATTTTTTTATGGAAGTACCGAACAGGTACTTGACAAAACAAAGGCGTACATACGGGATAATTATCCCGGGATACCCTACGTGTCCACCTATAGCCCTCCTTTCCGCCCATTAACAGAGGAAGAGCACGAATGGGTTATTCAACACATCAATGCATCGGGTGCAAAATTGGTTTTTGTCGCCCTGGGTTGTCCTAAACAGGAACGATGGATGGCATCCATGCGCGGAAAAATCAACGCGGTGATGGTTGGTATCGGCGGCGCACTGCCGGTGCTCGTCGGCGAACAACAACGAGCCCCGCTGTGGATGCAGAAAAGCGGACTGGAATGGTTCTACCGTTTCTGCCAGGAGCCGCAACGGTTATGGAAAAGATACCTGTTGACCAATTCCATGTTCCTATTTCTGTTGCTGAAAACAAAACTGAAAATGATTACAGGAGGCAATTCCGAAATCGAACAATTTGCTTGAATATAGAACAATAAACCAATAAAATTATGGAAACCACCGGAAGATACAAATTCCTACTAAAGGTCATTGTAGTGTTGGAGAATATCCTCCTGCTCAATGGCACTTACTTTATGTTGCTTTCGTTCTTTCCTGTAATTGATATTGAAAGCAACGACTACCAACTACTGTTACTCTTCATCAATTTAAGTTATCTGTTGTCGCTGAATTTTTTTAAAGTGACCATCGATGCCCGTAAATGGAAGTGGAGCAATATCATCAAACGTGCATTTTATCGCGTAGGTTTTGCGATGCTCATTACAATTGTTTTTTTATTTACCCTCAAAACCTCCGACCATATATCACGTTTATTCATCATGACCTATTTCCCGCTGCTCTTCTTACTGATCATTTTTTTCCACTGGATAACCCGGGAGATGATGGGACATCTGCTTAAAACAGATAACAACCGCGATAATGCGGTGATTTTAGGCGCAGGAACACTCGGCCAGAAATTGCATCATGAACTGATGAGCGACCATTATTTAGGCATCAATTCCTTAGGTTTCTTTGACGACAACCCGATGGCTAATGACGGTAATTTACTGGGCAACATCGAGGATGTAAAGAAATTTGTACAGGGCAACAAGGTCGCTAAAATATATTGTACGCTGCCGCTATCAGCCAAAGATAAAATAAAAGATATTTTAAATTTCGCAGAACGGAATGTAGTCAATTTTCATATCATTCCCAGCACACAACATTATATCGACACTCCGATTGTACTGGATACGATAGGTAATATCCCCATCCTTTCTATTCGTAAAATTCCACTCAGTTTCTCCCATAATGCGTCCTTGAAACGCGCATTGGATGTGTTGGCTTCATCGCTGTTCTTGGCAATCGTGTTCCCGTTTGTTTACCTGTTTATTGGCCTTGCCATTAAAATCAGTTCGCCGGGCCCCGTCTTCTTTACACAAATGCGTACGGGGAAAGGCGGAAAAGATTTTAAATGTTATAAATTCCGCAGCATGCGCTGTAATAAGGATTGCGACACCAAACAAGCCACCGCGAACGATGCGCGAAAAACCCGCATAGGTAATTTTCTCCGCCGTTCCAACCTCGACGAATTGCCTCAATTCATCAATGTGTTTAAAGGCGATATGTCCATTGTGGGGCCACGCCCGCACATGCTATTCCATACCGATCAATACTCCGATATCGTTCATCAATACATGGTACGGCATTTTATCAGGCCCGGCATCACCGGACTGGCTCAAGTAAGCGGCTACCGCGGAGAAACGAAAGAAGTTTCCCTGATGGAGAAACGTGTAAAAACAGATATATATTACCTCGAAAACTGGACGCTTTTATTAGATATAGAAATTGCCTTCCGCACATTAGGAATGTTTTTTATAAAAGATAAAAATGCCTATTAGCTGTTATCCACAGGCTACGAGCCTGTATAAACGTTGACGTTGTGCCTACCCCCGAATGAATTTGAATGAGCGCCGTTTCCTGCGCATTATTCCACCATGCCTTGACCGGGCCGTAGGAGCCATGGAATGATTTTTATATCATTTTAACATAACTCACACAATCAGCATATTAGCAATATATTACACACAATCATTCCCTAAAAAAGGGTGGAATTGATTTTTTTTATATATTTGTGCCTGAATAAGTTGATTATACCGATTTGACAAATGTAATAGTCCAATTACATTGGCCTAAACATTTGTAGCATCGGCATTATACCGGAAATAGATTGGATTAAAAGGTGGTTCATATTGGTATTACATCAACGGGATTTGTAAAACAATCATCATAACGACATATGTTTAGTAAGCGATATGCTCTCAGGATTTCCTTGCTTGGGTTTCTATTATTCCACCTCGGAATCCTCCAAGCCCAAACCTATTACGTGTCTTCTATCTCCGGAGACGACAATAACGACGGAACCAGCGAAGCTACCGCCTGGGCAACTATTCGCAAAGTAAATCAGCTAATACCCTCTTTAGGGCCGGGTAATGCCGTGCTGTTCGAACGCGGAGGGATTTATAATGGTTCGATTAATGTTCGGAACGTGAACGGCGCCGAAAGTAATCCCATCACGTTTGGAGCTTATGGAGCGGGAGAAGCGCCCGTTATCACCGGAGCCCGGCAGATAACAGAATGGGAACAAATCGGGGAAAATATGTGGAGGGCGCATGTCCCGACCCGTCCCGGCTTTCTCAATATGCTGTTTATTAACGGGACAAAATTTTATCCGGCACGATTCCCAAACCATGGCTACCGTACGGTGACTCATTTCTATTACGGAGGCTTTCAAGACAACACCTTACTTTTCCCGGAAGGCTATTGGAACGGCGCCACGGTAGCGTATAAAGCGGAAGAATTTGCCATTCGCCGCGACACGGTCTCTTATTCATACAGCGACGGGCGTATCGACAAGTTCGGAGAGAATGACGGATTCAAGCCCAGCCGCGGATGCGGATATTTTTTCCAGAACCATATCAATGCGTTGGATACCATCGGAGAATTTGTGTACGACAAATCGGACGGTTCGCTCATCTTATGGACAACCGACAACCCGAATGAACAACTGATTGAATACACGGCGAACAACTACGGGATAAAAATAGATTGTTCGAGAACCAATACCTGTTACATGGTTATCGAAAACCTTCATTTTCAATACTACGGAGATTATGCCATCTACGTCCGCCATGGCAAAGACATAGAAATACGGAACACTACGCTCGACAATTGCTGGGCGGGCATTAGCGTCGGCGATTTTGAGGAGTGCCGGATAGTAGAAAATACGATCTCCGACATGGAACACCTTGGCATCGATTTGGGAAACCTCCTCCATTCCCGTATCCATAAAAATACAGTCCGCCGCATCGCGATGTCTTTAGACGGCGGGCAAAGCGGCTGGTGTCACGGTATTGCCTTGGGCATGCTCACTAACAACGATGTGCTGAACAATCATTGCGAAATTACCGAAAACAGCGTTGACAGCATCGGTTATGACGGAATTATGGCCTACTTTTCCCAAAACTTATTAATTAAGAACAATGTAGTAACCCACACGCTGTTGAATCTATCGGATGGCGGAGGAATATATGTTTGCTCACATCCCGATATTCCGCCGGGTGTCATAAGCAATATTCAAATCATCGACAACGTAGTCTTGAATACGGTGGGCAATGCCGACGGAACCTCCATGAAAAACAATACCTACTATTGGAGACATGGAATTTATCTGGACGACGGAATAGATTATGTTACCGTCAAAGGCAATACCGTGGCGCATAGCGGAGGCGGCGTTTTCCTGCATGGCTCCGCTCACTGCACGGTTCATGACAATGTGTTTTATGATAATAATATCGCGAGTATCTCCGCCCAGGACGACGAATATGATGAAGCATCGCTGGTTTCACAAAACGATGTACGGAGAAACAGTATGTATCAGGACGGATATTTCGGTTATTATATGAGTATTGTTAAACCGGACGTGCTGATTCATACGAACTACATTGACAGCAATTATATCAGCGTTCCTTTCAGCCGGTTCTTTGCCGAAACACGCAACGGGTTAATCAACGACCGGATAGAATGGACCGTTAAAACGGATTTCGATCTTCACAGCCGTGCCGAACCGGTTCCGTACGCGCTATCGGGAGCCAATTCCCACAGCGAATATACGCTCCTCGTGTGCAACCCTACCACGAAAGACTCGGTTGTCTTGCTGGAACATACTTACATGGCATTCGACAGTACGATATATATCGGCTCCATTACTCTTCCTCCTTTCAAATCGGCCATTTTGTTCCGCTACCAAAATGTCGAAAATTCGTTGGATGCCCCTGTCGGCAACAATAATTTGTGCATCGGGACTTCCGCAGTTTACCAGGTACCGGGCTCCGTGAATTTAACGGCCGCCGATACGGTTGTCTGGATTATCCATCCGACGGCAGCCGGCCTGATCAAATCTGTAACAGGCAATAAAGGAAGCACGGTTGAAATAGAATGGTTGCCGCATTTCTGGCCCTCTCCGGCACATCTGACATACGGCATTCGGATGTCCGACAGTTCGATCAATATATCGCAAGCCCTTACGGTACAGTTAATACAGGATATCGGACGTCCGGCCACGCCGACCGGGCCAAACAAAATAACCGACATAACGATACCGGCTACTTTTTATGCCGAAAATCCGACTTCCGCCGAGATAGAATGGATTTTCCCGGCCGGCGTCGGGACACTGTCTTCATACGACCATCATGGAAACGAGGTAACAGTTAGTTGGGGAGAAAACCTACTCGGAAAATATCCCATTACGTATAGGTTAAGAAATACATGCGGAGCATGGGGAGCAGAGGCGCTTCCGTTATATTTTTCGTTTCCGGTGACAGCGCCCGAAGGCCCGCCTAATGTGTGCGACGGAGTCCGTACTTGTTTCACGGCGCCGCCTTATACGGATATGGTCAGCGATTTCACCTGGGTGTTACGGCCGGCCAGCGCCGGACATTTGGAAGCAAATGGCAACGAGGCTTGCGTAACATTGAGTAAAAACGCCGGCAATACCGGCATTGCCCTATACTATGAAGGATTAAATAACTACCACTCGCCCTTGCAGTCGGAATCCATTCACCTGACGGTGACTTCCCGTCCGGAAAACCCGGCAAGCCCTTCAGGCGCTGCTTCGTTAGCATGGAACGTACCATCGTCCACCTATACGGCAGACCCGGGCTGGGATGATTACGAGTGGCGAATCCTTCCGTCCATTGCAGGAACAATCATTCCTAACAGAAATACAGCGACTGTCCATTGGAACGGAGACAGCGATCACAACTATGCAGGGCAAGTACTCATCAGCTACAGGGGGCGAAAGAACGATAACAGCTGCGGATTTTCCGACTATTCGCCGGCTTTGGCGGTAATACTGTCGCCCAAGCCGCTTACAGCATCCGATCTAAATCCATGTGCCGGGACGACGACCACTTTTTCCACCAAGTCCTACATAGGCGCTTCCGGTTACCGTTGGAGCATCTCTCCGTCAAATGCCGGATCCGCTTCCGGTCAAACCAACACGACAAACATCACCTGGTCGCTCACTTTTTCAGGAGAGGCACAAATTACCTGTTCCGTTATAGATGCTGCCGGTCGCCTGTATCCGGTCGTTGAAACCGTGCAAGTAAGGGCTGCTACAGCGATTACGACACAGCCGGCCGGAGCGACGGTGAATGCCGGCGATGCCCATACGCTGAATGTAGCAACGACGCACGCAAACAGCCATCAATGGCAAAAATGGAATGATACCGGTTGGGGCGACCTTCCCGGCGCTACCAATACCAGCTATACGATTAACAAGGTGCATGTTGCCGATTCCGGAAGTTACCGTGTGCTTGTCGAAGGAGAGTGCAACACCGTTATCAGCAGCACGGCGGTTATTACGGTAATTCCCAGGCCGTGTCTCAACATTATCACTTTC
This sequence comes from Bacteroidales bacterium, assembly GCA_031551045.1. GTDB lineage: Bacteria > Bacteroidota > Bacteroidia > Bacteroidales > UBA932 > JAVBOD01. Next base: position 5,561 of record JAVBOD010000021.1, on the reverse strand, counting down.
CAATGGCCCGATGTGCCTACGGTCGATAATAATCCCGCCTATAACGGAGGATACACCTTTGTGCAATACCAATGGTACAAAAACGGCGTGCCCATGCCCGGAGTAACCCGCCCCTATTATCAAGTGCCGGCTTCGGAAATGAACAGCAACGATATTTATTCGTGCAAAATGCTTACCGACACCGACGATGAGATGGAGGTGTGCCCGTTTACACTGGCTCCTTCTCCGACACCGGAAGCATTGCCGTTCTTAGTATTTCCGAATCCGGCCGGACGAGGACAAATGCTGACCGTGCAAACGGGAATGGATGCCTCGATGGGCGAATTTGAAATCAATATTTATGACTTGAGCGGCGGATTGCGGAAACAATACCGCAGTACGCAAACAGTAATGATGGTAGCGGCGCCTGATAATGCGGGTTATTATTTATTGCAATTGAAAACAAAAAGCGGGATGGTACGAAACACAACTATTGTGGTACAATAAAACGGAAGGTATGAGAAATCGTTTATTAATCTTTTGCATACTGTGTCTGCCTCTTGCTACACAAGCGCAATCACACATTGAACTTTCGATTAACGGAGGAGGCGGGCTATCGTCGTTGCAATACAACCCTACCTCCGGAGGGCAAAAGCCGGGCTTCGGCCCCGTAGTGGGCGGCGGTTTGCATTTCTTCGTCAACCCCCATTGGGGAATCGGAACAGGCGTCAATTTCACCCTTTATAATGCCACAACAACGCTTCATGAATATACGGCGACCAGCGCGGAACGCACGGCGAATGTGATAAATCCTACGGATTTCATCTTTTCCTATACCTACCATTATTACGAAGAACGGCAGCGCGCCTCGATGTTGACCATTCCCCTGATGATACATTACCAAACACGGGGAGCCACGGCATTTTATGCTTCCACCGGTGTGAAAATAGGAATTCCCCTGTCGGCCGACTATACGGCCCAAGGAAATTATTCCACCGATGCTTATTTCCCCAGTACGAATGTGCGTTACGACAGCCTTTACAGTTACGGCTTTGGCGATTACACCACGAACGAAGAAAACGCCGCGTTGAAGCTAAACATATCTTTTATGGCATCGCTCGAATTGGGAGCGAAATTCTCGCTGGACAAATGGCTACTCTATGTCGGCTACTATCTCGACTACGGGTTGAACGATATACGGAACGATAAACGCCAAGCGCCTTTGGTAGGCTATCTCCCCGAAACTCCCCGGAGCCATTCCCATGCCGGCATTCTCAATATGAGTAATAGCCTGCGCACGTTGGCAACGGGCATCACCTTGCGGGTGGCTTTTCCGCTAATAAATGAAAAAGAGGCAAGAGGATTCGGCAAATCGCACCGCGGATTGGTAATACCACGCCCTCCCGCTACCATACGATTTCAGAAATAGTACCGGTAAGCATCTAATTATTTCACCAATACCATACGATACGCCGGCGTATTCCAGGCATCCATCAATTCTTTAAAATCTTTATAATCGGCCGGAGATAGTATCCGTTGATTCAATTGAATGCTGCGCGTAACGGTCAAGGTATTTGCCGCGGCATCCGTTTTATAGGAAATTTGTATATTTCCTATCTTTTTCTCTTTTTTAATATCGATGTCTTTCTGGGAACATTGGAATCCGGCGGGAATAGTAAACGTGTACACGTAACGCTCATTTACCGGCGCAAGAATTTCTAACATCGTTTTGCGCGGTTCGCCGCTCAACGAACGAATACCCCAACTATCGACACCGGCATTCGACGAGGGTAAGGCGGCCGTGTAATAATTGTCGTTTTTTATTAACGATAAAGATGTTTTTCCGGATTCATTCCGTAAAGTATCTAATCGTCCACCCGTAACCGTTACACCATAGTAACCGGATTTTTCCGCATCTAACGTTAATTCTTTTTTATCATTTTTGACTTCGGAAATAGTATAATTATATTGCACCGCCACACTTTGCATCACCTGCGGCAATGGCAGGATAGTTCCTTTCTCCAAAGCATAACACAACTTGTCCATATCATTCCACCCGTATGTTCCTTCACGCACCGGCGAAGCATAGGAAGGCATATTGTTGATTTCCATAGATACCGGAAACTCGTTCGCAGCACACATCCAAAGCGCTGCGTGCATATTGTCTTTTTGTAAAAATGCAGGCACTGCTATCGCGCATTTCGCATCGATTCCCGCTTCGGAAAGCATCGCAGCCAGCAAAGCCGCTTTTTCCACAGGCGTTCCGTAGGCTGTGCGATAAACTTCATCCACCGGACGGAATTTATAGCCGTTATATTCCAATGGAATATTCACCGTAGAAATGCCATTCTGCACAAACGAAATTATGTTGGCTGCTTTCTTTTGAGCGTCCTTCTCCCCTGCCGCCAGCTCCGCCGTTTTCTTTTTGATAGAAGTTCCCGGCGCCGTAATTTGTGCCGCCAATTGCGCCAACATGCGGTCGTTTGGCACTGTCGTGAATGTCACGCGGGGCGCCTGCCGGCCATCAGCCGCCTGCCACGCTTCGCGCGGGGCTGCGGGCACATTTTTCATTGTCCATGTTAATTTATTTCCTTGCTTTGTAGGCTCCGGGCAGTTATACTGATTATAAAAAATCTCCGTGCCCGCAGGCGCCTCTGCCGAAATTATATATTCTTTCACAGGCGAATTCTCCTGCATAATTTCGTTCGCTGTTACTCCGTCACAATAGCCGGCCGATGTATGAATCGTATAATCCAAATAAACAGTAGCGCCAATTTCCAAGCCGGTATGCGTTACTACCAATTCGCGCAAATGATTATAAGCCGGTGCGTTGGCCGCAAACGAAGGCAATACTTCATTGAATGCATTGCCGGGCGCTTCAATGCGTTTTCCATCCTGTTGAATGGTATAGCAATGATTAATCACCACCTTTTGATGCTGCGGATTATAGACAATAAATGTTTCGCCGTAAAGCGAGTTAAAAGATATATGCGTATTCAGTTTTACTTGTTTTTGATAATGCATATCGGAACTTCCGTCTGCATGAAGCGTATATTCCTTACTGATTTTAATAAAATCGGCTTCGGACGGTTGCGCATAAACTGCTGTTACCACTAAACAAACGGTTATCAATAAAATATATTTGAATGTTTTCATAAATAAAATTTCAAGTTTGATCCACAGATTTTCACAGATTATTGTTTTGTATCCTCTGTGCCTCCGTAGTTAAATATTATAGTTTCAATATTGTTGGTTTCTTACTATCACCGGAGCGTACACAAATCTTTTTTGTGCTTCCACTGCTGCACGGAACGAATCCCAATCCGATGCTTCGTACACCCGTTTTTTCAACACTACTTTATTATAAAATTCCAAGGTATTCCCTTGTTGTGTTAAACTTCCGTTGAAGTCGGCGGCAACTCCTTGCAAATCTTTTTTCCAACCACTTTGCACGACCTTATATCCGGCCGGCAACGTAATTGTTTCTTTCAGTTCCACCATGCGCGAACAGGCATCTTTAAAGCCATACGCGCGTTTTTCCAACGAGGTATTAATCCGCAAATAACTTTTCGCACCATTGTATAAATTATTTACGGTGAAAGGCGTGAAAATCATTTCGCCTTTGCCCACAACGGCATAATTCGGAATCACATATTTCATCGTAATTTTAATCGGTGCTGCCTGATAATTTTTCGGGTCTTTTCCATAATCGACACTTACCAATCGCGCATTGGGCGACACATTCAGCAGTTCGCGTTCCATCGCCGTTTTCCAATCGCTCATAAATCCGCCGGTGAACGGACGGCGCACATTGGCGTCCGACTGGCCTTCAGCGGTAATCGTAAACTCGCCGGTCAACGTGCCGTTTTTGTCAATGTTCGATTTTGCCGTGATACGCACGTAATGATTTTCGGCCGGAGAGACAGGCGTTTCCATTAAACCGGCGCCTTCGGGCACGCCCATTAAATAATTTTGCTGCTGTTCGGCGCTCGACCACAACTCGCGCACAAAAGGCACCCACGTGGGGTCTAAAAGATGATATTTACCGTCGGACAATTTCACCACACTCACACTGTGATTGAAATGGTCGGCCGGAATTTTTTCAATGCGCGAACCCGCCATCGTCATCGCCGGATAGGCCTCGAAACCCGCACAGCGTAACATCGATATTAATAATGCGGCTTTGTCTTTACACACGCCGCAACGGTCGGTGTAATTCATCGCCGTATTATGTAAGGTGAATCCTTCGCCCTCGCCCATCGAAATGCCGGAATAGCGCATATTGTCGGCCACCCAGTGCGTAAGAATAGCGACTTTTTCCATTTCCGTTTTTGCATTTTTAGTCAACTCATTTACCTTGGCCTGCACTTCGGGCGTCGGGTCGAAACTGCCGTAATCTTCATTCACTTTATAAAACCACAGCGATTTTGCTTTCCAATCGGGGCTGGTGGACATGAAAAGTTTCGGCGCCACATCGAAATTATCGACCATATTCGGCTCGCCCTTGAACGGCATAATATCATTTTTGCTGAAGAGGTAAACCTTTTTTTCGTTCTCGAAATATAAGGACGAGGCACATTCTCCGTTGTAAAAATCATATTGCATGTTTTTCGATTCGGGCAACGCCACGCGATATACCTTGCGAAGCGTGGGATACGTTGTCCAAAACGGAACGATATCGTAGAAATGGCCGCGCATCGGCGGGATATAATTACTTTCGTCTTCCTGCGATTGGCATAATAACAATGCATAGGTAAATCCCTTTTTATAGGTTTCCACTTCAATGGCATCGCCCGGTTCCAACCGCCCGAACTCCACCATTTTTTGCCGCGCTCCCCAATAGATGGCACGCGCCGGAGCGGGATAATCCTGTACTTTTTTTACATCGATACTTTCAACACTTCCATCCGCACGATAAATAACCGCTTTGGTAATTTCAATGGCAGCCGTCAAAGGGTCGTAGTCGAATTTTACCACACGCTGGCTGAGGCCGCCCTGTTCGGTTAAAATTTTAGTGACGGTACGCGAACGGAAATAGCCCAGGCCCGTTTCCTGCACCTCCACGCCGGTACTGTCAATCAACACCACGCAGGCTTGCCCCGGATACTTCGAAGCATCGCCCGCTTGTTGGATAAGCGCCCGAATATCTTCCGCTTGCAATGCATAACATGCCAATGCAAACAGCCATAAGAGAAATATTTTTTTCATTATAAATTGAATTAGGTTATCTTGTTCCATCAATATTTACACGAAGTCAAAAGTCGTTGGCAGATTTGACAAATTTTGAAATTTGTCAAATCTAAACAAATTGCCCAAGTGACCGTTGTAAATACACCGGCAACAAATGTAGAAAATTTCGAGGGAATATAAATAAAAAACCACTCCTGATTTCTCAGAAGTGGTTATAGTATTGAAAAACAAAAGAGTAAAACTTATAGCAAGTTACAGCTCCAAAAAGGAGGTGTTCCAGCCACACCTTCCGGTACGGCTACCTTGTTACGACTTAGCCCTAGTTACCAGTTTTGCCCTAGGTCGCTCCTTACGGTTACGAACTTCAGGCACCCCCGGCTTCCATGGCTTGA
>JAVBOD010000017.1:0-23866 GCA_031551045.1 Bacteroidales bacterium | reverse complement strand
AAAGTGAATCTGATTGAAAAAAATAAAGATGCCGTGATTTCCTTATGTAAAACACATAAGGTGGCGAAGCTTTTTGTTTTTGGTTCTGTGTTACGCGATGATTTTAGCGAAAAAAGCGACGTGGATTTGATCGTTTATTTTGATAAAATCGAATTTGGCAACTATGTCGATAATTATTTCAGTTTCCATTCATCATTAGAAAAAATTTTAAAACATCCTGTTGATTTATTGGAAGGGAAGGCTATTATAAATCCTTATTTCAAACAAACAGTTGATGCAACAAAACAATTAGTGTATGGATAGTGAAATCAAAACATGGCTCGGAGATATCATTCGCTCTATCGACGAGGTTGAAAGCTACTTCAAAGAGTCTAATATGTCTTTTGACTTGTATGAAAAGGATATTAAAACAAAGAGAGCTGTTGAACGAGGAATAGAAATTATCGGAGAAGCTACAAATCGAATCAAACATCGTGACCCAGAGTTCCATTTAGAAAATAGTTATAAAATTATAGGGACAAGAAATAGAATAGCTCATGGGTATGATAAGGTTAGTGATGAATTTATTTATGAAATTGTTATAAAACATTTTCCACTTCTGAAAGCAGAGGTTCATAAATTACTGAACGAATAGTATGCATCAAAAAAATATAGTTATTGATTTTAATTCCTCCTTTGGGGGACAGAGGGACTCTTTATGAAAACCTTTTCCATAGGCGGTATTCATCCGCACGACAATAAGCTGGCGGCGCAAAACGCATTGGAAACCTTAGCGCCCGAAGGAACTGTTGCTATTTTTCTAAGCCAGCATATCGGAGCGCCGGCCGAAGCTGTAGTGAACAAAGGCGACAAAGTAAAAGCCGGCCAACTTATTGCCAAATCCGGCGGATTTATGTCGGCCAATATTCACTCGTCGGTATCGGGCACGGTGCAAGGCATTGAGCCGGTTGCCGATTTCAACGGATTGAAAAAAACGGCCATTGTCATTCAGGTAGAAGGCGACGAATGGGACGAGAGCATTGACAGAACAAGCGATATAAAACGAGAAATACCATCCGACGGGAAAGAAATTATTAATAAAATTACGGCTGCCGGCATTGTTGGTTTGGGCGGTGCGGCATTTCCCACGCATGTGAAACTCACGCCGCCGCCGGGTAAAAAGGCCGAATGTATTATCATCAACGGGGCGGAATGTGAACCGTACCTGACCACCGACCACCGCGTGATGCTCGAATCGGGCGAGGAAATTATTATAGGGACATTGTTGCTGAAAAAAGCGCTGAATGTAGAAAAAGCATACATCGGAATCGAAACGAACAAACCTGATGCCATTGCCCATTTGCAAGAAATCATCACTAAAAATAAGTATGCGGTAACGATTGTTCCGTTGAAAAAACGTTACCCGCAAGGCGGCGAAAAACAATTGATTGATGCGGTCATTCGCCGTCAGGTACCGTCGATGGGTTTACCGATCGACGTGGGCGCTGTAGTGCAAAACGTAGGAACAGCCCTGGCTGTGTACGAGGCCGTTCAGAAAAATAAACCGCTGATTGAAAACAGCATTACCGTTACCGGAAAATCCGTGAAACGGCAAATAAATGTGATAGTGCGCATGGGAACACCCATGGCGCGCGTAATCGATTTCGCCGGCGGTATTCCCGACGATACGGGAAAAATTATCAATGGCGGCCCGATGATGGGAAAGGCTATGATAAACGTGGATGCGCCCACCTCGAAAGTTACCGGCGCCATTTTGATGATTCCGGAAAACGAAGCCAAACGCAAAGAAGCATCGAACTGTATTCGTTGTGCAAAATGTGTGCAAGCATGTCCTATGGGCTTGGAGCCGTATTTGCTGGTAAGGCAGGCGCAACGCAACATGTTCGGCGAGTTGGAAGAAAACAAAGCGCAGGATTGCATTGAATGCGGTTGTTGTTTGTATTCCTGCCCGGCGCAAATTCCCTTGTTGGACTACATTCGTTTAGGCAAAGCCGAAGTGCTGAAAATCATGCGCACACGGCCGAAGAAGTAAAAGTCTCTCTCCCTACCTCTCTCCACAGGAGGGAGGAGATACGAAAGTGAGAAATAGAAAATTCAATGCCATTCTATTTAATGAATAAATAAATGTAGCTCCGCGCCGAAGGCGCACTATATCATAGCATAGGGCAAAGCGAAGCGTCGCCCTATGTAACAAAAAAAATGTATACGCCCCGAATGGGGCAATATAAAAATAAAAGAAACAAAAGAATATGCCGCAATCGTTAGCCCAGCTATATACGCATATAATTTTCAGTACTAAAAATCATGTTCCTTATATTGGAAATGATGTAGAGTTGGAACTGCATGCTTACATTGGTGATACGATTAAACGTTTGGGAGGATTTCCTATAAAAATAAATAACACCGAAGACCACATTCATATTTTGGCATCGCAGCCGCGTACCGTTTCTATTTCAAAATTATTGGAAGACATAAAAAGGAATAGTAGCCGTTGGATAAAAACAAAAGGTACACGTTATGAAAAATTCGGTTGGCAAGACGGTTATTGTGCATTATCGGTAAGCCCTTCGATAAAAGATAAGACAATTGCGTACATAGAAAATCAGAAGGAACATCATCGGAAAATGACATTCAAGGAGGAGTTATTATTGTTTCTGAAAGAATATGGAGTTGAATACGACGAGCGTTATTTATGGGATTAGTGCAAGATAATATATTGCCCCTTTGGGGCGTGGGAGGGCACATCGATTCAGTTCGTAGGGCGTTGCCCTACGCTAAGATATATTGTCCCTTTGGGACGGTTGCCGGGTATTATTGTGTGGAATAATTAACTCTTCCTTCCGCGCTGAAAGCGCGGCATACCGTAGCGTAGGGCAGCGCCCTACGAAAAATGGAGATGGAACAAAAACGCCCTAACGGGGCAGTATAAAACGAATTTTGATTGATATAAATAGTACAACATAAATTTATGAAAAAACTGATTGTTTCCCCGGCGCCGCATGCGCACAGCAAAGAGAACACCCGGCGGCTGATGCTGGATGTTGTTATTGCGCTGTTGCCTGCCTATCTCGTGTCGGTTTATTTTTTCGGTTTGGGCGCCTTAAAGGTGGCAGCCGTATCCATTATTTCCTGCGTGTTGCTGGAGTTTGCCATCGGGAAATGGATGGTGAAAAAGCCGCCGACCGTAAAAGATTTTTCGGCGGTGGTGACCGGATTGTTGCTCGCTATGAACCTGCCGAGTTCCGCTCCGTGGTGGATCGTATTTATCGGCGCGGTAGTCGCCATTGGCATTGCCAAAATGAGTTTCGGCGGCCTGGGACAGAATCCTTTTAATCCGGCCTTGGTGGGGCGTGTGTTTTTGCTGATTTCGTTTCCGGTACAAATGACCCATTGGCCGTTACCGCAAAGCTTTGCCACGGCCGATGCGATAACCGGCGCTACGCCGCTCGCTGTAATGAAAGCAGGGTTGGCTAAAGGCATGACGGTTGACCAGATTATGCAAAGCGCCGACTTTTCCTACATGCAATTGTTATTCGGGAAAATAGGCGGTTCGGTGGGCGAGGTGTCGGCCATTGCGTTGCTCATCGGTTTTGCTTATTTATTGTTCCGTCATGTGATTCGTCCGCATATTCCGATGGCTATTTTCGGCACTATTGCGGTGTTCAGCGGCATTCTATGGCTGATTAATCCGGCGCATTTTGTCGATCCGTTATTCCATTTGTTGACGGGAGGCGTAATGCTGGGCGCTATTTTCATGGCTACGGATTATGTGACTTCGCCAATGAATCCGCGCGCGATGATTGTTTTCGGCGTCGGAATTGGCATTATCACGGTGTTGATTCGTGTATTCGGAAGTTATCCCGAAGGTATTTCGTTCGCCATTCTCATTATGAATGCTACAGTGCCTTTGTTGAATAAATATATCAAACCTAAACGTTATGGCGAGGAGGTAAAACATGGCTAAAGCATCTACATTTTCCAATATGGTCATCACTTTGCTGGTGATAACTTTTGTGTCGGCGGCAGTGTTGGGCGGCGTATATGCGCTAACCAAAGAGCCTATCAGAGCGGCCGATGCAGCCAAAACAAATATGGCGATTGCCGAAGTGGTGCCGGAGTTCGACAATAATCCGTCGCAAGAAATTATTAAGCATGGCTTGGCCGAAGGCGATACGCTGACACTTTATCCCGCCAAAAAAGACGGGGCTTTGGTAGGCGTGGCTGTACGTACCAATACCAACAAAGGTTTCGGAGGAGCCATCGTATTGATGGTCGGTTTTTTACCCGATGGAACTATATACAATACCGCGGTGATTTCGCACGCCGAAACACCCGGTTTAGGCGATAAAATCAGCAAAAGCAAAGGAGATTTCAGTGTACAGTTCGAAGGAAAAAATCCCGAAACATTTAAAATGTCGGTAAAAAAAGACGGCGGAGAGGTCGATGCCATTACCGCATCCACCATCAGTTCCCGCGCATTTTGCGATGCGGTGGAACGCGCCTATAAAGCATTTCGCGAAGAAATTTTAGGCGATGGAAACTGGGACGGCGCATCGGGCGCCACATCTACCAATCAAGAAGGAGGAAATAAGTAATGGGAAAATTTCAGTTGATAACCAAAGGAATTATTAAAGAAAATCCCACGTTTGTCTTGTTGCTGGGCATGTGCCCCACGCTGGGAACCACGTCATCGGCCATTAACGGCATGGGCATGGGATTGGCCACCATGTTTGTGTTGATATTGTCGAACATGGCGATATCGGCGGTGGCGGGGCAAATTCCGGCAAAGGTGCGGATTCCTTCGTATATTGTGGTCATTGCCGCTTTTGTAACCGTATTGCAATTGCTGATGCAGGCATATGTTCCCGACTTGTATGCCACGTTGGGATTGTTCATTCCGCTGATTGTGGTAAACTGCATTGTGCTGGGACGCGCCGAAGCATTTGCTTCCAAGAATGGTGTCGTTACATCGGCTTTGGATGGGCTGGGAATCGGCTTGGGATTTACGTTAGCGCTTACGGTAATTGGCGCCGTGCGCGAGTTATTGGGAAGCGGCGCGATATTCAATTTGAAAATTTTACCGGAAGGCGGCATTACTATATTTGTATTGGCGCCCGGAGCGTTTATCGTCTTGGGATATTTGTTGGTGTTGTTTAATAAAATCAAAAAATAGCTCCAGTCCACAGATTGCACAGATGAAGCCACAGATAACACAGATGAAAATACAAATGAAACCACAGATTTCACAGATGGGCACAGATAAGAAATCCAATATCCAAAATCCGCTATCTAATATCAGGTATCTGACATCCACATCTAAAATCTAATATCAAAAATCAAGTTTATGGAATACATTATCATTATCATATCGGCAGTGTTTGTAAACAACATTTTGTTGGCGCAATTCTTAGGCGTTTGCCCGTTTCTGGGCGTTTCCAACAAAGTGTCCACGTCCATCGGCATGTCGGGCGCCGTGATGTTTGTGATGGCCATTGCCACCTTGTTTACTTACTTGCTCCAATATTACGTACTGGTGCCCTTGCATGTCGAATTTATGCAAACCGTGAGTTTTATTTTGGTTATTGCCGCGCTGGTGCAAATGGTCGAAATTATTTTGAAGAAAATAAGCCCTTCACTTTATCAGGCATTGGGCATTTTCTTGCCATTGATTACCACTAACTGCGCCGTATTGGGCGTCGCAATTTTAGTGGTGAGTAAAGAATTTACCTTTAATGGTGTATCGCATTTTCTGAACTTGGGGCAAAGTGTGGTCATTGCAGTGGCGTATGCCGCCGGCTTTGGCCTGGCTATGATTTTGTTTGCCGGCATTCGCGAACAACTGGATTTATCCGACGTTCCCAAATCATTCAAAGGCGTGCCGATTGCGCTGATTACCGCCGGTATTCTTGCCATGGCCTTTATGGGATTTGCCGGGTTAGTATAAAAATTGCACTATTCAATAAAAAACAAAAGGTGTCTGAAATTTTGGGCACCTTTCTTTTTGCGGTAATGGTGTCATTTTTTTGGTTATCCTCCCCCGGCGTTATTCGCCTTTGGCGCATGAGCTTCGCTGCGCTACGTCCACCCCCTCTAAAGGGGACAGCCGAAGAACTGTCTCCCGCTGGCGGGAGTGCCCGCAGGACGAGGGTGGATAAATGATGTGAAATATAATTCATATAGGTATTAAAAATAAAAAATAATTGCAAAAATCAATAGTGTCTATTTAGAGGAAATTATTACTTTTGCAGCCCAATTTAATAATCACATAAATAAAAATTACACATGAAAGATTTAGTATCAAAAATTCAAACAGAGTTCGACACGTTTATGAGTGAAGCAACAGCGCAAGTTGAAAAAGGAAACAAAGCTGCCGGAACACGGGCACGTAAATCAGCTATGGAATTGAGCAAAATGATGAAAGAATTCCGGAAAGTTTCGGTGGAAGAAGCGAAAAAATAAATTGCAGCTCTCACTGTGCAAAACGGCTGCCCGATTTCGTTGGGCAGCCGTTTTTTATTCTAACAAGCCCCTGCCCTGCTGGCCTGTTAGGGATGGAATTACATAGATGAGGCTGCCCAAAAAGTCAAAAACACATTAATCGCAAAGGCGCGAAGAGTTGAATGCTATCATTTTAAACTTAGCGACCTTTGCGCCTTCTTTGTGTTCTTCGCGGTTAAAAATGCTTTTGAACAGCCCCATCTCAAAAACGCTTAGTGTTTATCAATATGTTTGTAACTGCGTTTTTCAAAATTATTCAAACGTGTCAGCACTTTACTCATTTTATAGTTGGTGAGGTACAATTTATTCGCTTTCCTTTTTTGCTCTTCGTCCACCGTGAATCCTTGTTTTTCGAAAAAAGGCCGGGCGGTGATACTCACTTCTGAACTTATTTTTGTAGCGCCTTTTTTCAGGGCATATTGTTCAAGTGCCCGATAAAGCCGACTTGCAATTCCTTGTCCTTGGAAATCCTTGTGGACAAACAAGGTATGCATGTAGCCGGCATCGTTAACGGACGCAAATCCGACTATTTTCAGTTGTTCATTTTCGGCTACAAGGTAATATTGTTCGTCGAGCAAATCACGCATGTGCGCCGTATCGTCGCCACATGAAGCCCAATCCTCCACTTCCTCCAATGAATAGTCTTTTCGATTGACGGATAAAACGGTATTCTTGTATAGTTCTTTTAATTCGGGAATGTCGGCCATCTTTGCTTTGCGCAGATGAAACAGGGGGCTTACTTGCGCGTTGTAGTATGCAAGAAATTCATCAACGCCTGTTTTCTTTAGCAAATATTGATTTTCAATAAGGTCTTGCCCGTATTTCAGCCAGCTTTTAGCAAACCGTTTGAATTTATAGCAAGGAAAAGTCTTGCATTGAAAACAGTTTGTAATGTTTCTCTCCCTACAGCACAAATGAAATGTTTTGCATTTCCCGCACCGGGTGCTATTTATAGCTGCTCCGGGACATGGATTTTTTGTCCTTGTGTAAACCGGACAAGCTCCGCAAAATACGCCACAGGCCGGAACTCTTCCTTGATAATGTTTGATGGGTTGGTTCATCCTTTCATAAAATCAAACGCCCCTTGCCGCAAGTGGATGCCGTATTCCAGCCATGCCTTCATGCAGGCGAGAAAGTTTGCCCAGCCTTCGGTATTTCCCACCAGCCAGGCAAGTCCCGCTTCGTTATTGTCCATGCTTTTTTCAGTAATGCGCACAACTGTTGAATGATCCGGTTGGGAAGAGAGCGCCATTTCCACTAACAATTCGTTGCCTTCGGAGCCTTCCCAGTAGAAAGAAACATACTTGTCCAGTTCCAACTTCCCGACACGAACCGGCGCATCGAATTCAAATTCGGGAAAATTCCAAATCACCGTTTTTCCTTCCTCCATGCGTCCTGTACTTTTCGATATGAAATAATTTCTCATGATGTCGGGATTGACAATCGCTTCGTACACTTCCGGCGCGGGCTTCGCTATTTGAAGCGCTGCTTTTACTATTAATGGTTGAGTGCTCATATGAGGTATTACTTTTTAGACAAATATACGTTTTTTGAGAAATTTTTCCAAAAAATAAAACCCGCCGGAAAACAGCGGGTTGCTTAAGTATTGTTGACCTGCTAGGACTCGAACCCAGACAAACAGAACCAGAATCTGCTGTGCTACCATTACACCACAAGTCAATGGTAAGAAAGCGCAAATGTACAAATAAATCCGACACGAACGAAAACACGTTTCATTTGTATTTTTTTTGTAAATTTGTAATTGTAGAAATAAGTATAATTATGACCGACCAAGAATATTACGAATTAGGAAAGGATTTCCAACAAAAACAGCAATGGGGCGAAGCGATTAATGCCTATAAAAAAGCGGTGGAAATAAATCCTGAAAGCCCTGCGGCTGCGGCCTTGGAGTATATTTATGAGATTTTAGCATTCCGCCACAATGATTTGTTGAATCCCTAACCTTTGGGATTATTCAAAATATTTTTACTACTTTTGTACCCAATTATTGCTATTGCAAATTTAAAACAACAAAAAATAAAAATTATGGCTTACAAAATTTCAGAAGATTGCACAGCTTGCGGTACTTGTATTGATGAATGCCCGGTAGAAGCTATTTCTCCCGGCGATATCTACAAAATCGACCCTGATGTTTGCACCGATTGCGGCACCTGCGCCGACGCTTGTCCCGTAGGAGCAATTGCTCCGGCAAAATAAAAAAAGAGGCTTTCGCCTCTTTTTTTATTTTGCCGTTCTTCGCTTTGCTCAGAATAGCAAAAGATTTCTACCACTCAACATTCCTGTTCAAATACTGCGAAAAATCTTTCAACTTCGGCGTATAATCGCTTTCGAATAGTGGCGACGAAATTAAAAAATCGGCCGTAGAACGGTTGCAAGCCGTGGGGACATTGTAAAGGCTCGAGATACGCAGTAAGGCTTTCACATCCACATCGTGCGGCTGTGGTTGCATCGGGTCCCACAGAAAAATGAGCATGTTCACTTTTCCTTCGGCAATCAGCGAGCCTAATTGCTGGTCGCCGCCCAGCGGCCCCGATTTCAAGCGTGTTATTTCGATTTCCCTGGCTTCTTCGCCTAACTTATAAAGCAATGCTTCTTCAATCATACGGCCGGTGGTGCCGGTGCATACCAAGTGGTATTTCTTCAATACATCGCAATTAAATTCCACCCACTCAATAATGTCGCGTTTCCGGTGGTCGTGCGCTACCAACGCAATCGTTTTTTTCTTTTTCATCGTATCTGTTATGTAAAAATTCTTCAACGGCATTCATTCTCTCCACAAAGTTACGCTTTCTATGTAAATTCAAGATGAAATAGGTAAAAATTCAAAAATTATTTGCAACTTTGTCAAACTTAATAAAAAAGTCATGGTAAACACATCAGGTCATGCTTTGATTTCAATTTCCGACTTGAAGAAAATCTATCAGGTAGGGACGCAGGAAGTACGTGCGCTTAACGGCGTTTCGCTCTCCATTTACAAAAATGAATATGTGGCTATCATGGGCCCTTCCGGTTCCGGAAAATCCACTCTGATGAATATGCTGGGCTGCCTCGACTCTCCTACCAGCGGGCGTTACGTGCTAAACGGAATCGACGTAAGCGAAATGGACGACAATGCGTTGGCCGAAGTGCGGAACAAGCAAATCGGTTTTGTGTTTCAGTCGTTCAACCTGTTACCGCGCTATTCGGCGCTGGACAATGTTTGTTTACCGTTGATTTATGCCGGCGTGGCCAAACACGAACGGGTGGAACATGCCGTAAAAGCGTTGGAAAATGTGGATTTGGTAAACCGGAAAGACCACAAACCGAACGAACTTTCCGGCGGACAACGCCAACGCGTGGCCGTAGCCCGCGCACTGGTGAACGATCCGGCCATCATTTTGGCCGACGAGCCTACCGGAAACCTGGACTCCAAAACATCTATCGATATTATGAACCTTTTTGAAGATATTTATAAAAAGGGGAATACGATTATTGTAGTAACACACGAAGAAGAGATCGCCCAACATGCCCGACGGATTATACGCTTGCGCGACGGACTGATTGAGAGCGACGAAATCAACCCTCATCCGACAAAAGGTTAACACCTTTCTAACGCCGGGGTTGGAAACAGAAAAAATGTAAGAATATGAAATTACCTTGGCACGACCGTAAATTTGTTTTTCTAATCATAGCCGTCCTTATTGTGATTGGCTTGGAAGCGCTTTCTATTGCAGGCGTAGATATTCCCATGCCTTATGCACCTGTTATTTTCGGTGCGTTCATTTTATTGATTGGCTACCAAGTTTTGTGGGAAGGCTTGAAAGCCTTATTGCGGCTGAACTTTAGCAGTATCAATTTACTGATGCTGATAGCCGTAGCCGCCGCTTTTTATTTAGGGGAATATCCCGAAGCGGCCGTCGTTATTGTGTTATATGTGTTGGGCGAAACGCTCGAAGACATCGGTATCGACAACAGCAAATCGGCGTTGGACGATTTGGTTTCCAAATCGCCAAAGACCGCCACTGTGAAAGCTACCGGCGAAGCAATGCCGGTTGAACAAATTGCCGTAGGAACGTTAATACAAATAAAACCGAACGACTTGGTGCCGCTCGACGGCGTGATACAAAGCGGAGAAACGGCCGTTGACGAATCGACCATTACCGGCGAGCCGATACCGAAAGACAAACAAAAAGGCGATGCGGTGTTTGCCGGAACACTCAACAAAAGCGGCTATATCGAAGTGTTGACCACCAAAACAGCGAAAGACACCACGCTTGCAAAAATTGTGGAAATGACGTTTGAAGCGCAGACTCACAAGTCGGAAAGCCAGAAATTTATTCAGAAATTTGCACGCATCTACACACCTTGCGTCATTTTGTTGGCCCTGTCGTTATTTTTGATCCCTGTTTTTTTGTTGGGAGAAGACTTGAATTATTGGCTCCGGCAGGCAATTACGCTGTTGGTAATTTCCTGCCCGTGTGCATTGGTCATCTCTACGCCGGTGGCTATTTATGCCGCCATCGGCAATGCTTCGGCCAAAGGCGCATTGGTAAAAGGAGGAAAATATTTAGAAGCGCTGGCCGGAGTGAAAGCCTTGTGTTTAGACAAGACCCGCACGATTACTTACGGAACGCCGGTAGTTTCCGATGTAGCGCCGCTGAATGGCGCCGCGCGCGAAGAACTGCTGTCGTGCACGGCCGGCGCCGAGATATTTTCGGAACATCCGCTGGCGCAAGCGATTATTGATATCACAAAAAAAGAAGGATTTGAACCGCACACCGCCGAAAAGTTCGAAAGCATTGCCGGAAAAGGCGCCCGCGCCCGTTGCCGGATTTGCAATAACGATACGGTATTAGCCGGTAACCTCGATTTTATCCGCGAATACCATTCTGTAAACGACGAACTGGAAATGCTCGTGCGGAAATTCTCCGAAGAAGGAAAGACAAGCGTGGTGGTAGGTTGCGGCGATAAAATTTCCGGCGTCATTGCATTGACCGACGAAATAAAACCCGACAGCGCGCAAGCGTTGCAAGAGATACGTCAATTACAAATCGAACCGATTATGCTTACCGGCGATAACGCTTCTTCGGCAGCGTATGTGGCTTCGGCAGTCGGCATTCGCGAAGTGTACGGCAATTTATTGCCCGAAGGAAAAGTGGCGCAATTGCAACAAGCGCTGAACAAATACGGAAAAGTGGCCATGGCCGGCGACGGCGTGAACGATGCTCCGGCATTGGCGCAAGCCACCGTGGGCATTGCCATGGGCGCCGCCGGCAGCGACTCGGCCATTGAAGTAGCCAACATCGCCCTGATGAACGATAAATTGTCGTTGATTCCTTATTTAGTCCGTTTGAGCAGAGCCACGGTGAAAACCATCAAAATAAATACTACGGGCGCGATAGGTGTGAAATTGCTGTTTATTCTACTCGCGCTTTTTGGGCACAGTAATTTAGTAATGGCTATTACCGCCGATGTCGGCGTGCTGATAATCGTAATTCTCATCAGCCTTCGTTTGCTGAAATGGAAAGGGTAAGTGGCCTCCCAAAGAGGGGCTTTAACTCCCCTTTGGGGATGTTGGAGTGAGTTAGATTTGACAAATTTTAGAAATTTGTCAAATCTAATCAAACCCTACTTTTTTACGACTTTGTGCACCTTTGTGAAAATCCTTTGAGTACCTTTGTGGTAAGTTTTTAGTATTTTTCAAATAAGCAAATACTCAAATCAACAATAAAATGAAAGTATATACCAAAACCGGCGATAAAGGAACCACCGCTTTAGTAGGCGGCACGCGCGTTTCCAAAGCGCATCCTCGGGTGGAAGCTTACGGAACGGTGGACGAACTGATAAGCTGCCTCGGCGTGGTGCGCGGCTACGAAATCGGCAACGGCTTGCAAAAAGAATTACACGAAATACAAATCCAATTGATGAATGCGGCCGCTTTGCTGGCTGCCGACGAACACACCTCGAAAAAAATACCGGCTGTTACACAAGAAGCTGTCGTAGCACTGGAAAACGCGATAGACGAAATGGACAAAAACCTGCCGCCCCTACGTTCGTTTGTGTTGCCGGCTGCGCCGCTGGCTGCCGGGGCATGCCATGTGGCTCGCAGTGTGTGCCGCCGTGCCGAGCGGACCGCCGTGGCATTAGAACATCCGGCGCCCGAAATGGTGGCAATTTATTTAAACCGCTTGTCCGATTATCTGTTTGTGCTTTCGCGCAAGCTGACGATAGACGCCGGATATACGGAAGAAACATGGAACCCGTGAGAGAAATAGGTTTTATTGAATGATTAGAACAGGCCGAAGGCCTGATATATCATAGCGTAGAGCGAAACAATCTCAAGGATAATCGGGATAAGACACAAAGGAAATACCCCGACTTCAATCCGTTTTATGCTGTGGTATTTGTGTCAATAAATCCGGGAAAAACGAATGGAAATTTTCTTGTAGCAGTGTATAATTATCCTTTAGAAAAAGAATGATTGCATCTGCATTTAAATCCAACGGTTTGTAGTGAATCATGATTTCCAACGATTGCTGTAAGCCTTGCAACGACGCATATTTACATAAACGGTTAGACGAAATAAAATGCCAAGCAAAACGTTGCACCCGCGGCGGTAAACTCCGGTAATGCACAAGCATCGCCCAATAGAAACGACGGGAGAAACGCGGTAATGGGATGTTGGAATAGCGCAAAAAATCGTGCGCAAAAAAATGATCGTAATACATGTCGAGCAGAATACCGGCATAACGCCCAAAGGGTTTCTGCAATATTTTTTTTGCTTCGAGCACCAACGGATGGCGGTCGGTATAATCGTCGATGAAACGATGTAATAAAATACCTTCCTGTATTTTTGCAGGATACTCCAAATACGCTTTCCCCTTCACAAAATCGCCGATGAAATTACCGATTTGCACGGACGAATTAGTTCCTGATAAAAAAATATGAGCAAGATAATTCAAGAGAGAATTGCGGAGGTTAGATTGTTGATATTGGATTTTAGATACCGGATATTGGAGAGGGAAACTCGCACTTTGTCGTTTCCCCCTTTGGGCTTAGGGGCCTATAGTCTTTTTCTCAACTCCTCTCCCTGCTTTTCAAAACCGGGCTTATTGAGCAGTGCAAACATATTTTTCTTATACGCTTCTACGCCGGGTTGGTCGAAAGGATTCACCCCTAACATGTAGCCGCTGATGCCACACGCTTTTTCGAAGAAATAAAGCAATGCGCCGATATTTTCTGCATTCATGCACGGAATGGTAATCTGAATATTCGGCACTCCGCCGTCCACATGCGCCAACATCGTTCCCAACTCGGCCATTTTGTTACATTCGTCAATACGTCTTCCAGCAAGAAAATTCAGTTGGTCGAGGTCTTGTGCATCCTGCGGAATTACCAGGCAACGCTGCTGTTCTTTCACACTCAATACCGTTTCGAACAATATGCGTTCGCCTTCCTGCAAGTATTGCCCCATGGAATGTAGATCGGTAGTAAAATCAACGCCTGCCGGAAAAATTCCCTTGTTTTCTTTTCCTTCGCTTTCGCCGTATAATTGTTTCCACCACTCCGTCACATAATGCAATTTGGGATTATAATTCGCTAATACTTCCACCTTCTTTCCCTTTGCATACAAGGCATTGCGGATAGCCGCATAGTGCACTGCCGGATTCTCTATTTCTTTTTTTGCAGTATGCCGTTCCATCTCTGCCGCACCTTTTATCAACGCAGCGACATCAAAACCGGCAATGGCAATGGGCAACAAACCCACCGGTGTGAGCACCGAGAAACGCCCGCCCACATCGCCGGGAATCACAAACGTTTCGTAACCTTCTTGTGTAGCCAATGTACGCAAAGCGCCGCGTGCGCTGTCGGTAATCGCTACAATCCGTTTTTTCGCTTCGGTTTTTCCGTATTTCTTTTCGAGATGTTCGCGCACCACCCGGAATGCAATGGCTGGCTCGGTCGTTGTGCCCGACTTGGAAATCACCACGCACGCCGACGATTTACGCTCCAACACATCCAGTAATTCACTCAAATAATCTTCGCCGATATTTTGTCCGGCAAACAATACCTGCGGATGTTTGCGCGGCATCAGCGCTCCGAAACCGTGCGACAAGGCTTCAATTACCGCTTTGGCTCCGAGATAAGAACCGCCGATACCAATTACCACCACCACTTCCGCATCGCGCGAAAGTTGATTGGCCACGGATTGAATACGCTTCAACTCTTCGCCGGAAATGGACGAGGGTAAATTCAACCAACCCAAAAAATCATTCCCTTTTCCTGATTTGGAATGTAATAATTCCAATGCCTGTAAAGCTTTTTCCTGCTGTTGCGCCAACTCGCTTTTGCTTACAAAAGCCTCGGTTGACTTCAGATTAACGGTTACCATAGTTTTTTATTTTCACCCCTGAATCCCCTAAAGGGGACTTTGGCTTGTGCTGTTTATAAATTTTCTTTTATGCTTATTATGACTTGATCTATTGAATTTACAGTTTCATCATTCGTGAAACGCAAAACTTTTACGCCTAATTCCAACAATTCATAATCCCGGTTTTGGTCGTATTCATATTGTGCCGGAATAAGATGCACACCTCCATCCGCTTCTATAACCAGTTTCTTCTCATGACAATAGAAGTCTGCAATAAAATATTTCACCGGATGCTGCCTTCTGAATCGCACCCCTAATTGTTTATTTGATAAATGCTCCCATAACAACTTTTCTGCCGATGTTTCATATTTCCTCAATTGCTTCGCAAACTCAAACAATATTGGGTTTGCACCATAAAACATTGGTATTTCCTTCCGTCCTGTCATTATTTTGCAACCATTTTTTCTTGCACCACCAAGTCTCCTTTAGGGGATTTAGGGGTAAGTTACATCAATACTTCCGTGAGTTTTGCAAATTCCGTTGCGGCCGGCGAGTATTCGTATAATATCCTGTACACCGCATCGGCAATGGGCATGTCGATATTATGCTTCTTATTGATTTCATAAATACCTTTCGAAGCATAATATCCTTCGGCAACCATGTTCATTTCCATTTGTGCGGAAGTTACCGAATAGCCTTTGCCTATCATGTTGCCGAACGTGCGGTTACGGCTGAATTGCGAATAGCACGTTACCAGCAAATCGCCCAAATACGATGAGTGTGTGGTGTCGCGCGCGCTGCTCGGATACGAGGTATTCAAGAAATGCTTCATCTCACGTTGGGCGTTTGCCACTAACACCGCTGTAAAGTTGTCGCCGTAGCCCAATCCATGACAGATGCCGGTTGCCACAGCATAAATATTTTTCAAAATCGCGGCATATTCCACCCCGTAGATATCCGTACCAATAATCGATTTCACATAACGGCACGTAAAATATTCCGACAGCAATTGCGCATTTTCTTTTTTCTTACATGAAAAAGTGAGATACGACAAGCGTTCCAAGGCAACCTCCTCAGCATGGCACGGGCCGGTAATCGTCCCGATGTTGTCGTATGGAATATCGTATTTTTGATTGAAATATTCCGCAACAGTAAGATTATCGTCCGGAACAATTCCTTTTATGGCGGTTAAAATATATTTATCTTTCAACGAAACCGTCAGCTTATCCAATTCTCCTTTGAGAAAAGCCGAAGGAATGCAAAACAGCAACACATCGGCCGCATTTACTACTTTATTAATATCCGATGACATTTCCAACTTCGATGGGTCCAATAACGCCGAACGTAGAAACTCCGGATTCCGGCGGTATTTCTGAATGTAACGAATCATCGAATCATCGCGTACAAACCATTGTATCACATCCTGATGATTCAATAAAAGCTTCGTAAGAGCAGTAGCCCAACTACCGTTGCCAATCATGGCAAAACGCAAAGGTTTTGGAAATTTTTTAAGCATTATCCTTTTGTTTGTTGAACACAAATATACGATTTATTTTTGAGATTCTTCGCTTCGCTCAGAATGACAAATCGCTGCTCGGATTTTTAGATTTGACAAATTTTAGAAATTTGTCAAATCTGTTGCAAACCTGCAAGAGAAAAAATCATAAGTTTTTTTGTCCGTGAAGTAATTTTATAACGCTCGTCAATCCGTTGTCCCACCAGCCACACAATGTCATCGCCGGATTGTAACACCCATTGTGTCTGTTTTTCGTGCAGCGGCACTTTTTTATCGATTAAAAAATCGCTTACTTTTTTTTCGCCTTTCATCCCGAGAGGGACAAACGCATCACCGTCGCGCCAAATTCGCAATTGCAAAGGGAATTGCAATTGCGCTGCATCCAAACAGGCAACGCTTGCATCTGTCGGAATTATAAAATCGGGCGAATATTCTTTTCGTTCGATATGCAGTTTGAATGGCTGTTCCAGTGGTGTACAGTCCGCGTCAATCCAATAAATTTCGTTTTTATCATCTTCCGAACGCTTATACACAATAATCGTTTCACGGTCTTTCAACGCCACATGCGTGCCGCTGCAAAAGCGTTTTCCGGCTTGTCCTTCCAATGTGTCGAATAAATCTTGTATCAATTCGCCCGAAAAGCCGTATTCATGCAAAATTTCATGTAGCCAAAATGCCGGCGCGGCTGTTTTCAACAAAGCGGCAATCGCAATATGCAATTCATTTCCTTTTGTCGTGCAAATTTCCGGCATAACACGCTTTCCTTCTTCGGCAATAATTCCCGCTGCCTGCGAAAGATAATGCAAGGTGTGTTGCGAAGTGGTAACAAACGACGGATTTATTTTTTCCAATTCAGGAATCACATTGTGACGAACACGATTACGGGCATAATCCGTTTTACTGTTCGACGAATCTTCACGAAAAGCGATTTGCTGCGCTTGTGCATATTGCACAATCTCATCACGTGTTGCAAACAAGAGTGGTCGAATAATGTTTCCTTTCGCAGGCTGCATTCCGCACAGTCCTTTAATTCCGGCGCCCCGTGTAAAATTCAATAGGAATGTTTCGGTGTTGTCGTTGGCATTATGCGCCACGGCAATCTTGTTGTAACGATGTTGCGCACACAACTCTTCAAACCAAGCGTAACGCAATTCGCGCGCCGCCATTTGTGTCGATAGTTTATGCGCGCGAACATATTGATGAGTATCGAATTGTGTTATATGAACCGGGATGTTGTGCTGCTTACACCATTGTGCTACAAATGCCGCATCGCCATCGCTTTCCGCGCCCCGCAACGAAAAATTGCAATGCGCTACGGCAAATTTCAATTTACATTGCAACAATAAATGCGCCAGCGTCATGGAATCGACTCCGCCGCTTACAGCCAACAGCAAGGTATCAGACGATTGCAGCAAGTGATTTTTTTCGCAATATGAAATAAAACGGCGCAGCATTTATTTCTAATTAAAAGTATGATAGCACACTGCTGACACAAGATTTTTACTGATTCGTGCAGATATTATAACGACTCAATAGATGATAAAAAATCACCATTTGTGAAAATCGGTCTTATCAGTGTCATCTGTGTGCAAAAAATCTTTCTTTAAACTCACTCGTTCGCGTGATTCAACACGTCGTCGGAGTTGAAGCGAAAACCCAGTCGTTTGCCGGTTTGCAATTTAGCACTTTCAATTTTCGTATTCATTTGTTCTACGGTAGCCATCTTCACGACATCGTAGGGCGGCACCAGCAAATCGAATTCAATGGCATACAAAATGGCTGTTTGCACCATGTTGGCGAGGTCTTCGCGCGTGATGCCCTTCTCGCCGAAACTGTGATAACGGAAACCCATTTGCCGTTTTCCTTCTACAAAGAAATATTTATCTTTATTTACAAAAAGCCGGCCAATCATATAGCCCAAGTCTTCTATGCGATTGTATTTAAACGAATCCGAAAGAAAATTATAGATACTGATGACACCGCAATAAGTATTGTTCGGGGTTTGTTGTGCATAGCTTGTTTTCCAAATCAAATGGTCGCGGTCGAATTGAAAAACATTGGAGTGCATGCTGAAAATAAGAATATCGCCGGCCACTTTCAGTTCCGCTTCAAACTTCCCACGGTCGCGGTATTCCATACGGATACGACGGTCTGAACCATCGGGCATCAAGTCGTTCATGTCGTTGCTCAATTCGTTGAGCACTTCTTTCAGCAAATTAAAAACTTCCAAGGTAGAATCATACACCTTTTGTTTGATTTGCGATTTTTCCGTTAAGCTTTTCAGTATCGCTTCGCGCGACGGGGTTTCCGTATCCATGTTTTTATTTTTTGATTTTTATTAATACGCTCTTGCAAATACCACGCGTTGTTTTGAAGGCTTGCCAGTTACCATACACTTTCCTTCTTCTTGTTCTCCGTCAAACAAAATACAACGAATCGTCGCTTTCGTTTCTTCTTTTATTTTCTCTTCCGTTTCAGCCGTCCCGTCCCAGTGGCAGAGGAAAAATCCGCCCTCTTCGATACGTTTCTTAAACTCGTCGTAACTGTCGATTTTAAACGTATTTGCTTCGCGGAATGTCAATGCTTTCTGGTAAATATTCGTTTGTATTTCTGACAACAAGTTCTCTACGTAATCGGCCATACCGTCTTGCGATAATGACTGTTTTTCCAACGTATCGCGGCGCGCCAATTCTACGGTGTTGTTCTGCATATCGCGCGGCCCGATGGCCAAGCGCACCGGCACGCCTTTCAATTCCCATTCGGCAAATTTAAAACCGGAACGCACATTGTCGCGGTCGTCAATCTTCACGCTGATGCCTTTTGCTTCCAACGCTTTTTTCATTTCACGCATGCGCTCCGTGAGGATGTTCAATTCTTCTTCGCCTTTGTAAATAGGCACCATCACCACCTGAATCGGCGCTAATTTCGGAGGCAACACCAGTCCGTTATCGTCGCTGTGCGCCATGATGAGCGCACCCATCAAACGCGTGGAAACACCCCACGAAGTAGCCCACACATAGTCGAGTTTTCCGTCTTTTCCGGCAAACTGCACCTCGAACGCTTTGGCAAAATTCTGTCCGAGGAAGTGCGAAGTGCCTGCTTGCAAGGCCTTCCCGTCCTGCATCATTGCTTCGATACAAAGCGTATCTTCGGCTCCGGCAAAACGTTCGCTGGCTGTTTTTTGTCCCACCAAAACCGGCACCGCCAGCCATTCGCGGGCAAAGGCCGCATATACATTCACCATTTGATTGGCTTCTTCAACAGCTTCTTGCCGCGTAGCATGCGCCGTGTGGCCTTCCTGCCACAAAAATTCTGCCGTGCGCAAAAACAGGCGCGTACGCATTTCCCAACGTACTACATTGGCCCATTGGTTGCACAAAATCGGCAAATCGCGGTACGAGGTAATCCAATTTTTATAGGTGTTCCAAATAATCGTTTCGGACGTAGGGCGCACAATTAATTCTTCTTCCAGTTTCGCTTCCGGATCAACCACCAAGCCCTTTCCGGCGGGGTCCTGCATCAAGCGGTGATGCGTTACCACCGCGCATTCTTTAGCAAAACCTTCTACATGCTCGGCTTCCTTGCTCAAAAACGATTTCGGGATGAATAACGGAAAGTAAGCATTCACATGCCCCGTTTCCTTAAACATTTTATCTAATTGCGCTTGAATTTTTTCCCAAATAGCATAGCCATAAGGCTTTATCACCATACAGCCCCGCACGGCCGAATTTTCGGCCAAATCGGCTTTAATTACCAGATTATTATACCATTGTGAATAATTTTCTTCCCTGCTTGTAACTTCTTTTGCCATATAATCGTTTTAATATTAAAACACAAAACTTTGAAATTTTATTTATTTTCAAAAATAAAGTGTATATTTGAATGTTATTGAAAACAAAACTAATTTTCAACTATCAATTTAAAATGCTGGAATAGGGATACTTGATAAAAATAATAAAAAAATAAGCAACTTGCATGCAACGTTTTGTCCCTATAATGCATCTAATTAATAAAGAGAATTTAATTTTTAAAATTTAAAAACGCAAAAATAGATAGAAATAACAAATAAACCAAAGGAGGAAGAGTTATGAAAACAAGATTATGGATATTTTTAGTGCTACCGGCGCTTCTATTCGGTGCATGCTCCTCTTCTCAAAAGGCGACTACGTCTATGTATGATGACGGAATTTATTACAATCCCGACAAAGTGGTAGTAGTTGCCAAAACTGATGACCCAAAACTTCAACAGTTGAAAGAGAAAACAAATAACGCAGTTGCTACCAATTATAGCCGGAATCAATCGGCACAACCCGAAACACTTTATGTTGACGGCGAAACCCGCTCGGTAACCATCGATGCGGAACCGGACAAAAGCTATGTGGTAATTGACGAAGACGATTCGTACGAACGCCGCTTGCAAATGTTCGATGACCCACGCTATACTATCAGCGTAAATATTAATTACGGATACAACACCTATGATCCTTGGTATTATTGGGGTAGCCCCTATTACTATGGTTATTACAGGCCGTGGTACTACAGGCCGTACTACTATTCTTCATGGTACTCGCCATGGTATTGGGATGCATGGTACACTCCGTGGTATGGCCCCTCTTACTATGGTTATTACGGATATTACAGCCCTCACTACTATCATGGCTATTATCCGTATCACAATCATTACTATCCATCGTATTATGCCAATAATACACGCTACGGGCGCCGTACTTCTTCAGGGATAGCCGCTACGGCACCGCGCGACAGCAGAAGAGGCGATCATTATAGTAATGTACGCAGCCAAAATTCCTCTTCACGCCGTAATACAGCCGATATACGACCGGCCATTTCGGGCGGGCGGACATCGGCAGCGAACGCCTCTACCCGTGGGAATAGCAGTATCAACTCAACTACACGCCGTGGTTCAACAGCCGCTACTCCCGGTAATTCACGCATAACGGAAACCCGTCCGGCACAATCGTCGCGGAGCAATATGGATGCCAACAACTCCACTTACCGCCGCAACACGACCTCGACGGGCAATACGCAAGCTTCTACACGCTACGATAATTCATCGAGCGTCAATAGAAACAACAGTGGATCAATGAATAGCAGTCGCTCGACGACTTACCGCCGTAGCGATCCTACGTACAACGCTCCTACCAGTACGACCGAATCAAGGCCGGGCAGTAGCAGAAGTTCGATAGGCAACAGTTCAAGCCGCTCGTCGCTACCGGCGAATAATAGCGGTAGCAGTTCCGTATCACGCCGCAGTACGTCGTCGGGTAGTAGCTACACGCCGCCGAGCAACTCGTCAAGCCGCAATTCGAGCAGTAACGACAATTCGTCTTACTCCCGTAGCAGCAATTCATCATCGTCGAGTTCCTACAGCAGCGGAAGCAACAATAGTAGCCGCTCATCAGGAAGCTACAGCAGCGGCAGCAGCAGTAGCCGCTCGTCGGGCAGCAGTTCATCCGGCAGCAGTTCGAGTTCGTCACGCAGAAGATAAATATAACAAGCATTTGCACAACATTTAGGCAATTTTGATAACCCTAACAGCAATCGCTGTTAGGGTTTATATAAAATAAACAGCAGAAACAAATAAAGAAACAATCATGAAAAACAACTATAAATGGATGGTAGCTTCTCTTGCACTATTGTTCAGTACAGGAGCGGCAAACGCACAGACAATCGACGACGCCGTACGTTTTTCGCAAAACATATACGAAGGCACAGCCCGCTTTCAAGCCATGGGCGGTGCATTTGCCGCACTTGGCGGCGATTTTTCTTCGCTGAGCATTAATCCGGCAGGCATCGGTGTGTACAGGAATTTTGAATGGACATTTACACCAACCGTGACCATTACCTCTACAGAAGCAAGCTATTTAGGCAATACGGCAAAAGACAGCCGCGGGCGTTTTGGATTCGGCAACATGGGTTTTGTGGGCGTCTATAATACGGGACAAAGCAAAGGCTTGGTAAGTTTCAATTATGGCGTTGGATACAACAAATTAGCGAATTTTACGGGACGCTTTTCAGGACAAGGCCGATCAACTAGCGCCTCCCCGGCTACAGTCCTGGGCTATATAGCCGAAGATGCCGGTGATGTCAGTCCCGACATCTTACAAGATCAATATAGCGTGCCCAGCTTGGCTTATAATACCTACTTGATAGACGTGATGTCCGGCCCCCCTTATGAATATATCGGAGCAACAGAAGATCATGATGCCCTTGGTTATTTTCAAATGGGAGCGCTTAATCACAACTATTATCGCGATGTAGTAGGTAACGTAGGTGAATATGTTTTTACCGTCGGCGGAAACGTATCTGATAAGTTTTACTTTGGTATGACCTTAGGCCTGCAAGGCATCTTCTATTCTCAATATGAATCATATTCCGAAACAGCCGTAGATCCAACTGATTTTGCCACTTCTGGATTTCACGCATTTACACAACAAACACAAATCGATGTGTCGGGCGCCGGAGTTAATTTGAAATTCGGAGCTATTTATCGTCCTTTTGCCGGATTACGCCTTGGCGCCTATATCCACACCCCCACGTGGATGTGGCTGACGGATGAATCGTTCTATAAAATAAACTCGGAGGTAGAAACTTTAGACGATGGACGTTTCTTTGGCGATGAATATACTAATGTATATGATTACCGCATTAACGCTCCTTTCAAATGGGGCGTAGGAGCTGCCTACACATTCGGAAAAGTGGCGTTGCTCAGTGTCGATTACGAAGGGGTGGATTACTCGATGATCCGCATGTACGGACGCGATTACCGTAATGAATTCGCAGAAGATAACGAAAAGATGCGTGATGATTTATCCTACACCTCAAACATACGTGTAGGAGCGGAAGTTCGCCTTGGCGAAGTTTCTGTTCGCGGAGGTTATGCCTTTTACCAATCGCCGGATAAAGAATTTTACTACGACCAGAATATTATCTCGGCAGGATTGGGCTATGCCAATAAGGGCGGGTTCTTTATAGACGGTACTTATTCGTTCAATCCTTCCTATAAGTATAACTATGCCCTATATGGAGCAAATTCGCAGCGAATTGAAACCGACACTTTCATCAGTAAAATCATTCTGACGTTGGGATTCCGTTTTTAACAACTTCGGAAAGCCCTTATTTTGTTGGGTTTAAAAAAATCTTTCAAAATAATCGCAAAAATTTTTGCAGCATTAAAAAAACTGATTACCTTTGCAGCCCGTTTGAGAAAAACGGGCTTTTTAAAAGTTCTTTGAAAATATTGAGACAAACTGAAACAAAGAGTAATAGGTAAAGGTGTAATTTTGTACACCTCGTCATACCTTATGTATGAATTGGTCGGGACAAGCTAAACATATAAATAAAATTATTTACAATGAAGAGTTTGATCCTGGCTCAGGATGAACGCTAGCGGCAGGCTTAACACATGCAAGTCGAGGGGCAGCGAGGGTAGCAATACCTGTCGGCGACCGGCGCAAGGGTGC
>JAVBOD010000110.1:0-11297 GCA_031551045.1 Bacteroidales bacterium | reverse complement strand
AATGATGTTTTTTAAAACCACGGAGGCACGGATTACACAAAGTTTCCTCTTAAAATCCTACGACGTAGCCCGTAATTCCGGCCGTAAGGCCTATAAGCACTTTGATAAGCTTGGCCCACAGAAATCCTTTCTTACTTTCGGCCAATAAGGGAAGTCCGGTATGCCCGTCCTGCACAATGGAATTAGCCAGCAAGATACTGAACGGAATAGTACCGGAGGCAAACAAGGTGATAAATACCAAATGCGGCCCCGACTCGGGAATAAGCCCGATAAGGATAGCCAACAACAAAATCGGCAAAGGATTATCCGAAATCCATTCTTGTATATCGAGGTTTTGTACGATAAGTTCTACCAATAATAACGCCCCGAAAGTCCATGCCAAAATCTTCAGAAAATGTTTCTTTACAATATGTCCCCACAGATGAGATTCCAAGAAATGCTCGTCCACTACCGCAATCAGGATGAACGCAATAACGCTCACTCCGGCAAAAAGGATGTTCATCCAGCGTTCGCTGAACAAAAAGCTAGTGCCATGCACATGATGGCAATCTTCCCCGTGTACATGCACATGCTCCCCTTCCACTCCATGGCTGTGTTCCAGTAAACCGGCAAACATCGCCACGATGAATAGCAGCAAACCAACCAGCAACAAGGCTCGCTGGAAACTCAGGTGTTTGAAATTTTGCAAAATACCGGCGCGTGTCGGTTTTTCTATATGATGGTCGTGCTGATGCAAAGCAAAATGCTGTTGCGGAAAAGGCGCCGGGAAACGCTTTACGAATTTATTGAGAACCAATCCCACTATAACCGCAAGTACGAACAGCAGTAAGTTTAACCACAGCGCTTGTTTCGGAATCATGGCAAAGAGAAAAAACGATTCGTCTCCGGTAGTAGCGATCATCATGGCCACCAGCGCGCCGAAGTTCATAAAGCCGTGTGTAAACAACGACACCACGGCAAAGCCGCCGATACAGCCGGGAACCAATCCCAACAACGCAGCATATATCACTTGCCTTACCGGCGATTTTTGCAAGCGTTGAAAGGATTTGCCGTGCGAATACACGTTCAGGTATTCAATCAGCAACATCATTACCATCACCAAGCCGGTAATAAGAAATGTGTTCTTCAGTATTTCAATTAAAAATAACATGTGTGCAAAAAATTATTGCCTGGAATGTCCAAAATAATCACTCAACATTTCTTTAGCGGCGGCAAACGAGGTCATTTCTCCGTTCAGGACTTTTGTTTCGTAAGCCGCTATTTTTTTTTCAATCGTTTCGTTCCTGTAAAAATGATCTTGTAACGATTCGTTAATGGTTTCGAACATCCAGTAGCGAGCCTGCTCGCGCCGGTGTTGTTCAAAATAACCGTTTTCTTTAGTATGGGCTAGAAACATTTCTATTTGCTCGCGGATTTTATTCAGCCCTTTTTTCTCCAATGCCGAACACGTGAGTACTACCGGCGACCAACCTGATTCCGATATCGGGAAAAGCCGCAAAGCGCTTTGATATTGGGCTTTCGCCATGGTTGCCTTATCCACATTGTTCCCATCCGCTTTATTGATAATAAGCATATCCGACATTTCCATGATGCCGCGCTTGATTCCCTGCAATTCGTCGCCGGCGCCGGCCAACATCAATAACAGGAAGAAATCAGTCATGGAATGCACGGCCGTTTCCGACTGCCCCACTCCTACCGTTTCAATAAAAATCACATCGAATCCGGCCGCTTCGCACAACACAATAGATTCGCGCGTTTTACGGGCTACGCCGCCCAACGATCCGGCGCTGGGGCTGGGACGGATAAATGCATTGGGGTCAACGCTGAGCGTTTCCATTCGCGTCTTGTCGCCCAAAATACTTCCTTTGCTGCGTTCGCTGCTCGGGTCAATGGCCAGCACTGCCAGCTTATGTCCCGCGGAGGTGAACAAACCGCCGAATGCTTCGATGAAAGTACTTTTTCCGGCACCTGGAACGCCTGTAATTCCAATGCGGATAGAATTATTAGCATAGGGCTGGCACAGCTCGATTACCTTCTGCGCCACCGTCTGGTGCTCCGGAAGATGGCTTTCTACCAAGGTAATAGCTTGCCCCAACGCAGCAATATTCCCGCTGCGGATACCTGCTACATATTCTTCGGGCGACAGTATTTTTTTCGATCGCTTTTTAAGAATCGCCTCCAACTGCGGATTCACAATCGGAGGCTGCTCTATGCCCTCGTTTACTATCAGTGCGCTATCTTCCGTGAGTTTCATTATTCAATTTTTCCGGTCAACAATAAATTCGCCGAAGGTTGATTGGGTGCGTTGGTGGTAAGCACTATCGTATAAATTTTTTCGCCGGGTTGTTCTTTCTTTGTATTCAACACTGCTTTGACAATTGCTTTTTCACCGGGTTTTACCATAGTCGGAGCGGTTATTTTCAAAGTCCCCGAAGACTCGGCAGCTTTATGTATCGTTAAGTTACTTTTACCGTTATTGGTTATTTCGTATTCTACCGTTTTACTTTCACCTTTTTTCAGTGTCCCGAAATTCACGGTATAATTAGAGGCAAAAAATACCGGAGCAATTACTCTATTTACTTTACTGAAATCGTCTTCAATAACAACCGTCAGTTCCATAGGCGAACCGGCAGTCGTTACTTTTTTACCATTCACCAGTATATTTACCGGCGCTTTCAGCAAACCCCATTCTTGTTTGTTTTTATTGGAGGCATTCACCGTATAGCGAATAAATGCTCGTTGGCCAGCATCCAATTTTGCAGGAGCTTCTACTTTTACAAATGCCGGAACACCCGAAACGCCAAGCGTAATAGGCTCTTTTCCGGTGTTTACTATTTCGATGGAGTCGGTCCTTACGGAACCTTGTACCATACGAGTCATGGCCATTTGATTGGTTTTTGCACGCAAAATGCCATAAGAAACAGGAAACAATTCTTCCACCGTAGGCAGCTTGTCCACCACTTTTCCCCTAATTTGCAGCGTAATGGCCGAAGGCTGTCCTGTCGAGGTTACCGTTAATGTCTTACTAAACGGCATGATACCTTGCGGAGCATACGTTGCTTTCACAAATCCACGACCTCCCGGAGCAACCGGTTCGCGCGTCCATCCCGGGGTTGTACAGCCGCAGGAAGCCGCTACATGATTAATCACAATGGGTTGATCGCCGGTATTGGTAAATTCAAAAGTGCAGGTCACCGGCCCGCCTTTCATGGCTATATCACCAAAGTCGTGAACCGTTTTGTCAAATGTAAGAGTCTGTTTGTTTTGGCCGTTAAGATGCGAAGAAAACAATGCAAGTGTCAATAATAATGCTGTAATAAACCGTATTTTCATAATATCGTATTTTTAATTATTTGCAATATAACTTGCAAAGTTACAAAAAAATAGTAATACGTTGTTTAGACAGGCAATAAACACCTCATAATAAGAGAAATAAAAATAAGGAATAATATAGAACACAGCGTTTGCGCCAGCTAAAGCAAACGGCCAATCGAGCTAACGTATATTTCTTTTTGATATGCTCATCGCTCACTGCCCCACTACGCTCGCTATATTCAAGGAGAAACGCAAGCCCCACGAGCGGTATTGCGCTTTTTCGAAACCGACAAAAGCGCCGAAGCCCAACATATCGGTCAGGGTAATGCCATAGCCCAGTTCCACATAATGCCGCAATTGTGGTTGCAGCAAATAGGAAGCATAGAGATTTTCGCCGAAAAGCATATTTTGTAAGAAAGGAATACGCTTCAGGAGAATGTACGGAGAAAAATAATGTACGGAAGCCGCCGCATACCAGTCGTTCGTGCTATACGTGTAGCAGGGCAACAATTGATAAGGCGTCCCGAAATCCTTGTTCAGCGACACAGCCGGTTCGTTCGCATAAAAATGCTTGAAATCAGCGAAAGCCAATTTTTCCGTATTGAAAAATTTACCCCCTTCCACCGCATACACAAAACGATTGAAATAGCCGTAGGAAATACTTTGCGATATATTCAATCTCACAAAATCAAAATCGGAATCGCTTTCAAAAACATTCGTCAGCCCTTTTCTCCATTGCGCAGTAAAAGTAGGATAGTTGGAATGACGGTAATATTTCCGGCCCTTGTATAGTTGGTAATAGCGTTCGGGCGTGTACTGCAAACGTACATCCAGCACTGCGGAACGATTGTCGGCCAACAATTCGGGGTGCGCTGCCGCTTCCGTGTTGCGTGGAATATTCGGGCGATAGTCGCGCGAATCGCGGTAGAAAAAAGAGAAGTCGCTATTGTTCTGCAACTCGTGCCGGTCGCTCCATTCAAAGCCGGTATATAAGACCAGTCCGTTTACCACATCAATCTGATGATTCAATTTTACAAAATTGTTACCGTAAAACGTGCCGTAGTTCACTCTGAAAAGCAACGACGAATAGGCATTGACCATGCCCACGCCTTGTGTTCCGGCAAAATCCGTAGTGAGCATACCGCCTTCCGCACCCCAAGATGCACGCCATTTATTGTTGTAAGTATGACGAACAGCAGCGCTCCATAAGAAGCGTTCACGGGCAAATGCCCACGCGCCTCCTGCTTCTATATTCAATCGCGTTTCGTTCTTAAAACGCTTGCTCACTCCTCCCGAAAGGCCATAAACATAACCGTCCACAGTGTTGAAATCCGCTGCCGACAAACCGATCAATCCTCCGAAATTAATGCGCAGCGACGAGTCGATACGATAAGAAGTCCCCATCAGCATTTCCGATACAATAGTTCCCGCGCTTTTTTTATGTTTCACAGAATCTTTACCGGTAGCTATGCCCACAATCGAATCGTATTTCTGATATGTAAGTTCTTCCGAAGCAATCAAGGGTACCGGCCGCACATTATTCCAATACGAGGTATCATGTTTCGTAGCTAAACTATCGGTGGTCATCACATAATTATCTTTGATTTCCAGCGAACGTTTTTCGCCTTTTTCCAATAATTCTTCTTTCACCGCCAACTCGGCCACCTGCATTTGCAGGCGTGCCATCTTCATCATATCGCGATTATTCAAATCGCCCTTTTGCGAGAGTTCTTCTATTTCGTTTTGCAGTTTTTCTTTTTTCTGAGCCGGCTTGCTCGTCTTTGCCGGAGCGATTTTTGCAGCTTCCGGCGCAGCTGCGGTTGCAGGAGTTGACGTTTTGGTTGTAGGCGCAATTTTAGTATTGGGCGTAACGGATAAGTAGGTTACCGAACCAATCAAATTTCCGGAACCTTTAGCACCCATGGCCGAAAGGTTAATTTCAGCATTATACGATATAGGAAGAAAAATATTATTGCCCACATCGCCATAGGATTGCTGAATACGAATAGTACCAAAGGTTGTTGTTTGCGTCAAATCGAGGCTATAGACATTCCACGTGCGATTAACGATGTAAATGTAACCCGAAACCAAATTATTATCCTTGCGCCGCGGAATGACTTTTATTTTATTCACTAAAAAATCACCCACCACCATGTCGCCTTCATACACAAATTTGTAGTTGGAAAAAGCGCCGGCAGCCAAAGGCAACGAAGGGCTGGTGCCATATATATTCAAACGCATCATGCCCATTTTCAAATCGTCGGTTTTGATGCCGAACTCCGACAAGTCAACCGTCGTGCCGCTGATAATGGATTTTATTTTTTGTTCATAATGGTCGGGAGCCGAAAATTTTATTTCGTTCACGCTTTCCTGCACCACCGATAGTTTCCGCAAAGCCTCCCGCTGCTTTTTATCCAGCGCCATGGCGGCCAATCCTTTGATTTGTCCAATATTGATTTTTGTTTTTAAATAAACATCCGAGGTATATTCTTTCACAATATTCCGGTAATAAGGCGCCATGGAAATAGCATGCCGCATGATGCGGTAGGCCGGGTCTTCGTCTTTTGTCGAAATGCTGATAGCCCGCATTTCGTACGCTTTTTCCTGCATCACAATTACAAGCGGTGTTTTTTGCGGCAACGTAATCTCGCGCGACAGCACTTCGTAACCAAGGCTTTGGAAAATAAACGTATAGGTTCCGGCCGCCACCCTTGCTTCGAATTCCCCGTTATCATTCGCCGAAATGCCTTTCTTCAACTCTTTGATGTACACCGATGCAAACGAAACAGGGTTCCCTTTTTCGTCCTGCACACGGCCCTGTGTAACCGTTTGTGCATACAATGGCAAAACAGATACGCATAACATCAGCAATATCAGAGAAGAGAAACGATTCGTTCGCATATTCTTAAAATTAATTTAACAAAAGTAAGAAAAATATTTATCACCCGAATGTTATTTAAGACGGCTATGCCGAACAAAGCGAAGAATCTCCATAAAGAAAAGGAGACAACGGTGAAAAGGATAGAAACAGCGTCAATCTCGAATTTTTCCTTGTCATTCTGAGCGAAGCGAAGAATCTGTAAATAGATTGCTTCGTCGTTCCTCCTCGCAATGACGGACAGATTCTTCGCTTCGCTCAGAATGACAAAATGTGCGTTCATAGTTCTTACTTTATTTGTACCTTTGTCGGAAATAACAGCAAGAAATATGTCACACTCAAAAGTTCGCGTACGTTTTGCCCCCAGCCCCACCGGCCCGTTACACATGGGCGGCGTGCGCACGGCCTTGTTCAACTATCTTTTTGCCCGTCAGCACGGCGGCGATTTCATTATACGGATTGAGGATACCGACTCGCAACGCTTTGTGCCGGGCGCCGAACAATATATTATCGACTCGCTGAAATGGTGCGGTATCGCGCCAAATGAGGGCTTGACCAGCGACGGAAAAGTAGCGGAAACTATTGACGCCAACAACCCGCATGCACCTTATCGCCAATCGCAACGCAAGGCCATTTACCGACAATATGCCGAGCAATTGGTAAATGTCGGATATGCTTACTATGCCTTCGATTCGGCCGAAGAATTGGATGGTTTGAGAAAACAAGCCGAAGAGCAAAAAGAGAATTTCACCTATAATTATGCGATTCGCGAAAAGCTACGGAACTCGCTGAATCCGGCTATTTCGCAAGAAGAGATGGCACAGCGGTTGAAAGAAACAAATAACTGGGTGGTGCGTTTCAAAATTCCGGAAAACCGTGAAGTGAAGATGCACGACCTCATCCGTGGCGATATCAGTGTGCACACGCACACATTGGATGATAAGGTATTATGGAAAAAAGCGGATGACTTGCCGACTTATCACCTGGCAAATATTGTGGACGACCATTTGATGCAGATTTCGCACGTTATCCGCGGCGAAGAATGGTTACCCTCGTTACCGCTTCATTACTTGCTTTACGAAGCGTTCGGCTGGCAGGATTCGCAACCGCATTTTGCTCATTTGTCGCTCTTGTTGAAACCTGACGGCAAAGGCAAATTAAGCAAACGCGATGGCGATCGCTTGGGATTTCCGGTGTTTCCGCTGCAATGGACATCGCCCGAAGGCGAGGTGTCGCGCGGCTACCGCGAGGATGGTTATTTCGCCGAAGCCTTTGTCAATATGCTGGCTTTGCTGGGCTGGAACCCCGGCACGGAACAGGAAATTTTTTCGTTGGAAGAATTGACAAGGCTTTTCAGTTTGGATCGCGTCATTAAATCGGGCGCCAAATTTAATCCCGACAAAGCCAAATGGTTCAACCAGCAATATATGAAAACCAAACCGGACTCAGCGTTAGCAACATTATACCAACCAATTTTACGACAACATGACATTAACGCTTCGGACGATTATGTGGCACGTGTTTGCGGCTTCATTAAGGAACGCGCTACGTTTATAAATGACTTTTGGGATTTATCGTCCTACTTTTTTGTAGCTCCTACGAGCTATGACGAAAAAGCGATGCAGAAATACTGGAAACCCGAAACGCCGGAACAAATGCAAAAACTGCACTCGTTGCTGGCCGGCGCCCAGCTATTCGAAAAAGAACATTTAGAAAATCTCGTACATCAATGGATTACCGATAGTAACTACAACATGGGCGCCGTGATGAACGCGTTCCGCCTGTGCATTGTCGGCGCTTCAAAAGGGCCAAGTATGTTCGAGATTATTACGCTGATCGGAAAAGAAGAGACGCTGAAGAGATTACAAGCCTCCCCAAAGGGGGAGTAATGGAACAAGGGTAAAGAAGTTCAAGGGTATTTGTCATTCTTCACTTCATTCAGAATGACAAGGGTGCAAAACAAACGCCTTCCGAAAAATCAATTCGGAAGGCGTTTTTCATATCCCCCTTCGGGAGATTATAGGGGCTTTATTTCTTCGGCGTATTTTTCAATACTTCTATCAAATATTTCCACGTGAAATCAACCGAAGCAATGTTGGTTTTTTCGTCGGGCGAGTGCGGATTCAACACGGTAGGGCCGCAAGAAATCATATCCAAATTCGGATAAGTACCGCCCAGGAGGCCGCATTCCAAGCCGGCGTGCACCGCATTTACTACCGGTTCTTTACCGGTCATCTTTTGCAGCACGCCTTTCATCACGGCTAAAATCGGCGATGCGGTATTGGGGCGCCATCCCGGATAGCTGCCTGAAAATTCGCATTGCGCACCGGCCAATTCGAACAGCGAGCCCATCAATACGGCTAAATCTTCTTTAGCGCTGTCCACAGAACTACGCAGCAAGCAAATGATTTTCACGGTGCCGTTTTCGCTCTTCACAATCGACAGGTTGTTCGATGTTTCCACCAAGCCGGGCATGCTGTCGCTCATACGCGCTACGCCGCTGGGGCAGGCATATACCGAAGCGTACAATGCTTTTTGTGTATTTGCATCCATCACGGAAGCCGG
The DNA here is from genome assembly GCA_031551045.1 of Bacteroidales bacterium. GTDB lineage: Bacteria > Bacteroidota > Bacteroidia > Bacteroidales > UBA932 > JAVBOD01. The sequence continues at coordinate 2,539 of JAVBOD010000110.1, read as the reverse complement.
CTTTGCTGCCGGCTCTACGGCGATTTTCAAGCCGCCGTCGGTAGCCATCAATTCCGCTAAAATAGTTTTATAAGTTTCTTCTACGATTTGTTTCACAACCGCCGCTTTTCCGGCAGGCGCTACGACCACGGCCACGCCTTCGCGCGGAATAGCATTGCGCATATTTCCGGCTTCCACCGAAGCTAAACGTACTCCTTCTTTTTCCAATTGTTTCAACACACGGAACGTGATTTTACAAGAGTTTCCGCGGCCTAAGTGAATATCGCAACCGGAGTGTCCGCCTTTCAATCCTGTCACATTTATTTTGAACGCTTCGTATCCGGCAGGAACAGCTTCTTCTTTGTAGGTAAATGTGAAGTTGGCATTCAATCCGCCGGCGCAACCGATGCACAATTCGCCCACTTCTTCCGAGTCGAGATTAATTAAGATATCGCCTTTGAGTACATTGGGTTTCAATTCCACGGCGCCGGTCATTCCGGTTTCTTCGTCCACCGTGAACAGCGCTTCAATCGGGCCGTGCTGCAAATCGGTAGCTTCGAGCACTGCCATGGCCAAGGCTACGCCCAAGCCGTTGTCGGCGCCCAAGGTAGTTCCTTTGGCTTTTACCCATTCGCCGTCCGCATAGGCTTGGATAGGATCTTTTTCGAAATCGTGTACGACGTCGTTATTTTTTTGCGGCACCATGTCGAGGTGGCCTTGCAGAATCACGCCTTTGCAATTTTCCATGCCTTTGGTGGCAGGCTTACGGATAATTACGTTGCCTACTTCATCCACAATGGTTTCCAATCCTAATTTCTTTCCAAAGTCGGCCGCAAATTTTACGGCTTTTTCTTCGTGTTTCGAAGGACGGGGTATTTGTGTCAGTGCATAAAAGTGTTTCCACACTTGTTTCGGTTCTAAATTTTCTATACTCATAATTTTTAAAATTTTTAATGAACATTGGCTGTAAAGATAGGAAAAATTTCGGGGATTAGGAAATAGTAAAATTGAAAGTTGCTATTTTAATGTTGTCTCGCTTCCCTATTGTCATTCTGAACGAAGTGAAGAATCGGTGTTTTGAATATTTGTCACATTGATAGATTCTTCACTTCGTTCAGAATGACAACAAGCATTAGTTTCTATACTGTAAAAATCATATCTGTCATCGAATTCCTATATTTTTTCCACAGAATATTCTCCATCACTCGCCACAAACCGATACACCTCTCCCCTGAAATTTACCTGAAACGAAAGGCGTGTCCATGCTTTCGGGAGTAAAGGATGAAACGTCAACTTACCGTCGTGCACGCGCATGCCGGCAAATCCTTGCACCACGGCCAGCCATGATCCGGCCATACTGGTAATATGCAATCCTTCGTCCACTTCGCGATTATAATCGTCCAAATCGAGCCGGGCAGTGCGGTGATATAACTCGTAGGCTTTATCAATATCGCCGATTTTGGCGGCCAACACTGCATGTACACAGGGCGAGAGCGACGACTCATGCACCGTGCGCGCTTCGTAAAAAGCAAAATTCCGGCGAATGGTTTTCACGTCAAAATCGTTTTCAAAAAAATAAATACCTTGCAACACGTCGGCCTGCTTGATGAAGCACGAGCGCAAAATCCGGTCCCAACTCCACTTTTGATTCAGCGGACGCTGTGCCGGGTCAAGGTTTTTCACCAAGATTTGCTCTTTATCCAAATAGCCGTCTTGCTGCATCATCACGTCGTTCGTCGGGTCGTAGGGAAAATACAGTTGAGTAATAATAGCATCCCACTTTTTCCATTCCTCCTTTTCTTCAAAATGTATTTTTGAAATTATCTCCTCATATCGACGAGCATTCTCGTCTTTGAGCTGCTGCATACATTCCTTTGTGTAACGCAAGCACCAATGGGCGATATAATTCGTGTACCAATTATTGTTTACGTTATTCTCATATTCGTTCGGGCCGGTAACGCCCAGCATTACATATTGCTTCCGCGCTTCGCTCCACGTGATGCGCTGCGCCCAAAACCGAGCAACGGCTATCAATACTTCCAGCCCATAATCGGCAATATAACGTTCGTCGCCGGTATAACGCACATAGCTATAGATGGCATAGGCAATAGCGCCGTTGCGGTGAATTTCCTCAAACGTAATTTCCCACTCATTGTGGCACTCTTCGCCGTTCATCGTCACCATGGGATAGAGCGCCGCGCCGCCGGAAAAGCCCAACTTCTCCGCATTTTCTATGGCTTTTCCAAGTTGATTATAACGGTATAACAATAATTGTTTAGCCACTTTGTCTCCCGCCGTTGCTAAATAAAAAGGCAGGCAATAGGCCTCGGTATCCCAATACGTGCTTCCTCCGTATTTCTCGCCGGTAAAGCCTTTGGGGCCGATATTCAAACGCGCATCTTTTCCGGTGTAGGTTTGTTGCAATTGAAAAATACAAAAACGAATGGCTTGTTGCGCTTCATGGTCGCCTTCTATTTCCACATCGCAGGTTTTCCAGATATGTTCCCACGCTGCTGCTTGCTGTGCGAGCAACGAAGCGAATCCGGTTTCGCACGCGCTG
>JAVBOD010000018.1:0-13401 GCA_031551045.1 Bacteroidales bacterium | reverse complement strand
GATAGATGGCGGGTGTGTCCATAGCGTTTATTTAGATTTTATGTACTGGATACGAGTTTACAAAGATACGAAAATAGTGTAATACCTGAATGTGGTAATGGCCTATTTCGTTTTAGCGCTATGGCGAGGGAGAAGATTGTTTTTTTTTAGATTGTTACATTCTTTACCGGTAGTGCATTTAGAAAATGATTTTTATTTATCGTTTTGTCTAAAACCTTTGTTATGCGTCGAATTTGTAACCGTCAGCTAACCCGCCTGAACGAATGTGTTCATTCGGGCAGGAGCTAAACGGGCATGAACTTGCTGCTTTTCATTGCCGTTGGATTTATCCAACGGATATTAAGTGTACTATAAATAAGGCTTTAGCCGAAAGTTAATGCAGAGGCCTTTCTCCAAATGCGCTACGGGTATTCTTTATGTTTGTTTACTTATGTTCTCCTGTCGGTTTCTACTAAATTTAAACAAACGTTTTCAACTTTTGTGGTAATATATGGCTATTTGTTTTTTATTGCCCGATTCATAAAGCTATTGAACGGATACATTATTTTATATAAAGCAGCGGCTTTCTTCACAAAGTCTTTTGACGTTGCTTCGACATCCGAAATAGGCGCCATTACATAAAAATGTTTCAGTTTTATATATTCGGCCGCCGGAGAGTCTTTGTCAAATCCTTTAGGAACGCGCGAAAGCGCATCTTCGTCGCGCGAAAGGTCGCCTATTTTTTTTGCAAATTCTTTTTGGGAAATAATTTCCGAAAACGCTTCGAACTCGTCGTCGATAGCTTCGCGCACGGCTTTTACCACATCGGGCATGGCCATGTAAATGCCGGCGGACAGGAATGATGCTCCGGGTTCTATGTGCATGTAATATCCCGACAGTTCGCTCTTTCGCGTTCCGTCCGGATTCATAATACATCCGAAATTTGTTTTGTAAGGAGATTTGTCGTTCGCAAAACGGGTGTCGCGTGCAATGCGGAAAAGACATTTTTTAGGATCCGGGTAGCCTAATGTTTTATCGAACGTGTTAATGGCTGCAATGAGTTGTGTAGCCACATCCAGTATGTTTTGCTTGGCTTGTTCGTAACTGGATTTATTGGCATGAAACCATTCGCGCTCATTATTTTTAGCCAACTTGCGGAGAAACGTAAAAGTGGCGGGTTGTATCATAATTAATCGTTTTTTATTTCAAGTTTCAAGTTTTTGTGGTGGAACCTGAGACTTGGAATGGTAATCTTGACGTACTATTGTTTCAGCTTTTGTATTTGTTCTTCAATGGCTTTTATACGCGCTTCGCTGTCGGCTTGTTTTTTCCGTTCCATTGCTACGACCTCTTCCGGAGCGCTGTTCACGAATTTTTCGTTGCTTAATTTTTTGCTTACCGAATCGAAAAATTTTTGTTGATATTGCAAATCGGCTTCCAGCTTTTTTAGTTCTTCTGCTACATTCAATAAATTGCCGAGCGGTATGTAAAAATCGGTCGTGCCAATGAGAAACGAGGCGCCGCTGGCATCAGGTTTTTGTTCGTTGGCATGAATGTTACTAAGGTTGGCCATCTTGCGCAACACCGGAAACAATGCCGGTTCCATAGCGCCGTTTACGTATAACGCCAATGTTTCTTTCATCGAAATATTTTTGCTTTGCCGCAACATACGCACCGAGGTAATCGCTTCTTTCACCAAATCGAAATTAGCAATAGCCGCTTCGTCGAAATCTTTCGCCATAGGCATGTACGATACCATGATGCTTTCGCCGTCTTTCCGTTCGTCGAGGCATTGCCAGATTTCTTCGGTAATGAACGGCATGAAAGGATGTAGAATTTTTAATAGCGCATCGAAAATCACGAAGGTGGCTTTGTGCGTTTTTTCATCAATCGCTTGTCCCGCGTGCGGTTTAATAATTTCCAAATACCATGCGCAGAAATCGTCCCAGAATAATTTGTAGGCTTTCATCAGGGCTTCCGATAAACGGTATTTTTCAAAATCGTCTTCAATCTCTATCAACGTTTTCTTCAAATTGTTCAAAAACCAATGCACCGCTTGTTCCGAATGTTCCGGCTGTGGGGCTTCGGGCGACACTTCCCACATTTTTACCAAACGGAATGCGTTCCATATTTTATTGCAGAAATTCCGGCCCTGTTCACACAGGCCTTCGTCGAACGGTAAGTCGTTGCCGGCCGGTGAAGTAAGCAACATGCCCAAGCGCACGCCATCGGCGCCGAATTTTTCCATCAATTCAATCGGGTCGGGCGAATTGCCGAGCGATTTACTCATCTTGCGGCCGAGCTTGTCGCGCACAATTCCCGTCAAATATACATTTTTGAACGGCGGCCCGCCGGCCCATTCATAACCGGCCATAATCATACGCGCTACCCAAAAGAATAAAATTTCGGGAGCCGTTACCAAATCCGCCGTGGGATAGTAATATTGCAGATCATTGTTCGGGTCCACTTCCGGATGGCCTGCCACGTTCGTATCAAACACCGAAATAGGCCACAGCCACGATGAAAACCACGTATCAAGCACATCTTCATCCTGTTTTAAATGGTCTAATGTCAGCGATTTGTTTTTCGTTTTTTCTTTGGCTAACGTTAGCGCTTCTTCGGCCGTTTCGGCTACTACAAATCCGCCTTGCGGAAGGTACCACGCCGGAATGCGGTGCCCCCACCACAATTGGCGCGAGATGCACCAATCTTTGATATTCTCCATCCAGTGGCGGTAGGTGTTTTTGAATTTCGGCGGGTGCAGCAATATTTCGTCATCCATCACCGCCGCCAACGCAGGCTCGGCCATTTCGTTCATGTTCACGAACCATTGCATGGAAAGTTTCGGTTCGATAACGGCATCGGTACGTTCGGAAAATCCTACTTTGTTGACATAATTTTCTGCTTTTTCCATCAATCCGGCTGCTTCCAAATCTTTCTCGATTTGCTTGCGTACCGCAAAACGGTCTTGTCCGATATATAGTTGCGCTTTTTCGTTCAGCGTGCCGTTATCATTGAAAATATCAATCACTTCCAAATGGTGTTTCTCGCCCAGCACATAGTCGTTGATATCGTGCGCCGGCGTAATTTTGAGGCAACCCGTACCGAATTCCATATCCACATATTCGTCTTCGATAATCGGCACTTCGCGATTAATCAGCGGAACCAGCACTTTCTTGCCGCGTAAATATTTGTAGCGCTCGTCGTTCGGGTTGATACAAACCGCCGTATCGCCTAGAATTGTTTCGGGGCGGGTGGTGGCAATGATGATAAATTTATCTTCGCCCACCACTTTATACTTGAGGTAATAAAGTTTGGAATTTACTTCTTTGTAAATAACTTCTTCGTCCGACAAGGCTGTCAGGGCTTGTGGATCCCAGTTGACCATGCGGACGCCGCGATAGACCAGCCCTCTATGGTATAAGTCCACGAATGCACGAATCACGCTGCTCGAATAATCTTCATTCATCGTGAAATTCGTACGATCCCAGTCGCACGAAGCGCCTAATTTTTTCAACTGTTCAAGGATAATACCGCCGTGTTTGCGTGTCCACTCCCATGCGTGTTCAAGGAATTGCTCGCGCGTTAAATCGCTTTTTTTAATGCCCTCGGCGGCTAATTTCGCTACTACTTTGGCTTCGGTAGCAATAGATGCATGGTCGGTTCCCGGCACCCAGCAAGCATTTTTGCCTTGCATCCGCGCACGGCGCACCAGCACATCCTGAATCGTGTTGTTGAGCATGTGCCCCATGTGTAGCACACCGGTGACGTTGGGCGGCGGAATAACGATGGTGTAAGGTTCTCTATGGTCGGGCGTTGAATGAAAAAAACGGTTTTTCATCCAATAGGCATACCATTTGTCTTCTACTTCCGCAGGGTTGTACTTAGCAGCTAATTCCATGTATCATTAAAGTTTTAAGTTGCAAAGATAATATTTTTTACTAAGAAACTTTTACTACCTTTGACCGTCAAAATCTAAAAAAATTAAATTAAAAAATATGCCACACATATCAAACATTGGAAAGGAAGCTCCCGCTTCGCCTATTCGTAAATTAGTTCCGTTTTCGGATGCGGCTAAATGTCGCGGCGTTCATGTATATCACTTAAATATCGGCCAGCCCGACGTTCATGCGCCCGAAGGAGCGTTGAAAGCGGTGTGTGATAATAAATTGAATCTGATTGAATATAGCCATTCAGCAGGAAATCTTTCGTACCGCAAAAAATTGGTGGAATATTACAAAAAGGTAAATATCGACATTAACGAACATCAAATTATTATAACCAACGGCGGTTCCGAAGCGTTGATGTTTGCTTATATGACTTGCTTGAACCCGGGCGACGAGGTAATTGTTCCTGAGCCATACTATGCCAACTATACTACCTTTGCTATTATGACGGGGGTAAAAACGGTGCCGATTACCGCTTCTATCGAAAACGGATTTGCATTGCCTGAAATAGAAGCTTTTGAAAAATTGATTACGCCGAAAACAAAGGCCATCTTGATTTGTAACCCCTCTAATCCTACCGGTTATTTATATTCCGATGCCGAAATGCGCGAGTTGGTACAAATTGTGAAAAAGCATGACCTGTTCTTGTTTTCCGATGAAGTATATCGTGAGTTTTGCTACGAAGAACAAGGAGTTCCTTCGGCCATGCATTACCCCGAAATTGCGAATAATGTGATACTACTCGATTCTGTATCGAAGCGTTATTCGGCATGCGGCGTACGTGTCGGTATGTTCATCACTAAAAATACGGAAGTTTACAATGTCGCTATGAAGTTGGCGCAAGCCCGCCTGAGCCCTCCTTCCTACGGACAGATATTTGGAGAAGCGGCTTGCGATACGCCGGAAAGTTATTTCAAGGAAGTTAAAGAAGATTATATGAAACGTCGCGATGTTGTGGTGAATGCCATTAACAAAATACCGGGCTGCTTCTGCCCGAATCCTAAAGGCGCTTTCTATGCGGTGGCCCGTTTGCCGATTGACGATTCCGACAAATTCTGTCAATGGTTGCTGGAGTCGTTCGAATATGAAAAACAAACCGTAATGTTTGCGCCTGCTACCGGATTTTATGCTACCAAAGGGCTGGGAAAAAATGAAGTGCGTATCAGTTATGCATTGAATGTGGACGATTTGCAAAAATCAATGAAATGCTTGGAAGAAGCCTTGAAAGTATATCCGGGTAAAACAAATTAAGAACGCTCTGCAATAAACATACCTTGCGTCCGTACGGCAAAGTGCGGACGTTTTTTTATGCACTTTATCGGGGAACAAAGAGAGAGTGACTTTCAAAACGTTGTGTTCTTCGTGGCGGATGCTTTTGTCTTTTTGCCCAACCACCTTATCTTTTCTTTCTGTTACTGTGGGCGGGTGTGATATATTTTTCTTACTTTTGAAAAATAATCAATGATGTAGCCGATGAGAAAGTCTTTTTATTTTATATTGACAAGTTGTTGTTTAGTAGGCCTCGCTGTTTCTTGTGATGCAAAAAAGAATCCCTTGAAATTGTGGTACGCCGCTCCGGCTACCGACTGGATGCGCGAAGCCTTGCCGTTGGGAAACGGCTACATGGGCGCCATGGTTTTCGGAGGAGTGGAGCGCGAACAAATTCAGCTTTCGGAAGGCTCGTTATGGGAAGGCGGCCCCGGCAGCGATGCACGGTACAACTTCGGAAACCGGCCGGAGGCCTGGAAAGCCATTGAGCCTATCCGACAATTGATTTGCCAGGGAAAAATGAAAGAATCCGATGCGCTGGCGTCCAAAGAATTGACCGGAAGTATTAACTATGCAGAAGGCATGAAAGGATTTGGCGATTTCGGCGCGAACCAAACGGCCGGCGACTTGTTTATAGAAATATCCGGCGAAGGAACGGTGAGCGATTATTACCGCGATTTGAATATCTCGGATGCCGTTTCCAATGTGCGTTATACGCAAGGAACAGTAAAACACCGGCGAACCTATTTTGCTTCTTATCCGCAGCGGGCTTTTCTTATGAAGCTTGAAAATAATGCGCGAAACGGTGCCGATTATGTGATTAACTATGCGTCGCCACATGTTTGCGTGAAAGAAAATTTCCACGACCAAACTTATTTTTACGAAGGACATGTTCCTTTCAATAAATTGAAGTTTCAAACGGCTATAAAAGTAATGGACACAGACGGAGTCGTTTCGTGGCGCGATGGTACACTACGTATTAAAGGCGCTAAAGAGCTTTTTGTATTGCTAACGATTGCTACGGAATATGAAAATCATTATCCCGATTACAGAAATCCGGCGTGGGGCAGCATTATTCCGGATGTGCTGGAAAAGACCAATAACAAATCTTTCCCGGAATTACTGCAAGAACACGTCACGGACTATCATCAATTATTCAATCGAGTCAGTTTGAATTTAGGAGAAACTTCTAACGATTTACCGACCAACGAACGGTTGGTAAACTATCAATTGGGAACATCCGATAATGCTTTAGAGGCATTGTTTTTTCAATACGGACGCTACTTGCTGATAAGTAGTTCGCGGCCGGGAACCATGCCGGCTAATTTACAAGGCAAATGGAATAAAGACACAAATCCGCCGTGGGCTTGCGACTATCATACCAATATCAACATGCAGATGATTTATTGGCCGGCTTTGCCTGCCAACCTTGCCGAGTGTAACGAGCCGATGACCGCATGGACAGCCTCTCTGGTAACGCCGGGAAAGGCAAGCGCTAAAGACTTTTTTAATACGCGGGGTTGGATTGTCAACACAATGAACAATGCTTTTGGTTACACGGCGCCGGGTTGGGGCTTCCCGTGGGGATTTTTCCCGGGAGGCGCCGCGTGGTTGTGTCAACACTCGTGGGAGCATTTTGCCTTTACGCAGGATACTGCTTTTTTGCGCCGGCAGGCTTTTCCGGTAATGAAAGAAGCGGCATTATTTTGGTTGGATTATTTGACGGAAGATGAAAACGCGGTGCTGGTTTCATCTCCTTCCTATTCTCCCGAGCATGGGGGCATTTCGGGCGGCGCATCCATGGATCATCAAATAGTATGGGATTTGTTTACCAACTTCCTGAAAGCCGCGTACGTACTGGGAATTGACGATGAATTTACCCGCGAAGTGTCGGCAAAGCGCGAACGGATTTGCCCTCCGCAAATCGGCCGTTGGGGGCAATTGCAGGAGTGGAAAGAAGATGTGGACGACTCGAAAAGTACGCACCGGCATGTGTCGCATTTGTTTGCGCTTTTTCCCGGAAGCCAGCTAACGCCTGATGCTACGCCCGAGTTGGCGGAAGCTGCCAAGGTGAGCCTGAACGCACGCGGCGATGCAGGCACCGGATGGTCGTTGGCATGGAAAGTGAATTTCTGGGCGCGCTTAAAAGACGGCAACCGGGCGTATCAATTATTGAAAAATATTTTGCGGATACCCGGTGAAAAAGCGGAGATAGAAAAGGGAGGAGGCGTCTATCAGAATCTGTTGGCCACACATCCTCCGTTTCAGTTAGACGGCAATATGGGCGCATGTTCCGGCATGGCCGAAATGTTGCTGCAAAGCCAAAATGATGTGATACAACTTTTGCCGGCATTGCCCGATGCATGGCGTAATGGTTCGGTAAAGGGCTTAGCAGCGCGGGGCGGAGTAGAGGTCGATATGCAATGGAAGCACGGCCAATTGACCAATGCCACGATACATGCAAAAGTCGATACGAAAATTACAGTGAAATATGGAGAAGTGATCAAAACATTCGATTGCAAGAACGGTCGAGATTATTCATTTTAGCCAATTGTCATTCTGAGCGTAGCGAAGAATCTGTATTTTACATTTTTTCTCGTTACAGATTCTTCGCTACGCTCAGAATGACAAAAGCCATTATATAATAGGTTGAATTGATGTTATTTTTAATGCTCTGATTTATATTGATTTGATGTAAAAACTACAATTATTTGACATACAAAACGAAACATTTTCCATTGTAATGTCGTATAAAATTAATAATGAAAAACGCAATCACATATACGGTGGCCGTACTAATTGCATCGGTATATTTACTGGGAATAGCCGGCGTAGGTATTTATACATGCCATTGCGGGCATGCCAATCAGCCGGTGCTGTTGGCTGATGCATGTGATTGCGGACAACCGCATAAGGTCGCAGAAACGTGTTGCAAACATAAACAACCCGAAAAAAAGAAAGATGATTGTTGCACGATAGAATACAAGTCGCTGCAAGTAGATCAGAATGTAGTAGCGGTGCATTTCTCTTTTAAAAACTTCACGAATTCGTTATTTACTTTTCCATCGTTACCGGTTACTACCTTGTTTTCGTTGTATGACGAAACTTCTTATACCTCTTATCGGCCGCCACCGCCGATAAACGATACCTCGGATATTCTTTTCCGTTTGGCGCAATTACGTTTATGATATAGTATGAACTAACAGGAGCTTGTTTTTCAACGATCCCTGGTCTTCTGTCATGCTGAGCGTAGCGAAGAATCTCTTCTTATTGTGATACAATGAGATAAGTTATTTTGTATACAGATTCTTCACTTCGTTCAGAAGGACAGAAATGCAGATTTTAAAATCATATCAAACGTAAAAAGAAAAAGTGAAAAAAATATATTTATTAATCGCTTCTCTATTAATAGCTGTTGGCATACAGGCGCAAACCGTAAAAGGAACCGTTTACGCTTTGTCGTCCGGCGACCTAAAAACAGCGTTGCCGTATGCAACGGTCTATTGGGCGGGTACGGAAAAAGCCGTGGCTACCGACGATAAGGGGCATTTTGCAATAACGCTCCCTGCCGGAAAACAGTTGCCGTTGACCTTGGCCGCTTCATTTTTAGGCTATACTACGGATTCCCTCAGGGTAAATTCAGCACAACAAGAAGTTGTTTTTGAGTTGCGCGAAGGCGCTGCTTTGGATGAAGTGACGATACAAGGCCACGATGCGGGCAATTACGTGTCGAAACTTACCGCTATGAAAACGGAAATTATTTCAACGGCCGGCCTGCAAAAAATGGCTTGTTGCAATTTGGCCGAAAGCTTTGAAAATTCCGCCAGCATTAGCGTGGGCTATAGCGATGCAGTGACGGGGGCGCGGCAAATCCGCCTGCTGGGGCTTTCCGGAATTTATACGCAAATGTTGGACGAGAGCCGCCCTATCATGCGCGGGCTTTCGGCGCCGTTCGGACTGAGCTACGTGCCGGGACAATGGCTCGAAAGCATACAAGTGGCGAAAGGCGCCGGTTCTGTAGTGCATGGCTACGAAGCCATCACGGGGCAAATTAATTTGGAACATCGTAAACCCATCACTCCGCAACCGTTTTTTGCTAATCTGTATGTCGATGAAAAACTGCGTACGGAGCTAAACCTCGCGTCATCACTACAATTGAATAATAAATGGTTTACAACGATATTGGCGCATGGTTCGCTTGATTTACGAGAGCACGACGGCAACCACGATGGATTTTTAGACGAACCTTTGATGAAACAAATCAACTTAGCCAACCGATGGATTTATATGGGCGACAACGGCGGGCAACTGCGTTTCGGTGTCAGGGGATTGTACGAAACGCGTGAAGGCGGACAAGCGCATTCCGGCAGCACTCATGCGCACGACACGTTGGTGTATGCGTCGAATATTGAGAACAAACAATTCAATGCCTACATAAAATACGGCGTTCCGTTGATTAAAAGCGCTGCGGAAGTTGTTCCTAACATTGCCTTTGTGCTGGACTACACGTTTCATGAGCTCAACTCGTTTTATGGATTGAAAAACTATAACGGGCGGCAAAATTCGGCGTATGCCAATATACTTTTACAATCCGGATTTGGAAAAGCACACCGCTACATTGTGGGGATTGGCGGGCGTTTCGACGATTTCGATGAACGGCTGGACGACGTATGGTTTAACCAATACGGCGTGCAACGCTCGCAAACGTGGTACACGGGGCGCCGCGAATGGGTTGGCGGACTGTTCGGAGAATATACTTTAAATGTTGATGATAAACTTACCGCCATCGCCGGATTGCGTGCCGACTACAATTCGCTTTACCGTTGGCTGATAACGCCGCGGCTGAATGTTAAATACACGTTTACCGGCGATATTGTTTTCCGCGCTTCGGCAGGCCGCGGTTTTCGTGCTGCAAATACGGTTGCCGACAATATCGGAATGCTGGCCACCGGCCGCGAAATATACATCGAAGATGATTTAAAAATAGAAGATGCCTGGACGTACGGCGCCAGTTTTGTTTTCTATTTTAAACTATTCCGGGAAGAAAAATCGTCTTTGAGCGTGGAATATTTCCGTACGGATTTTATCAATCAAGTGGTGGCCGACCAGGAGCGCGACCAGTCTCGGGTGTGGTTATATAATTTAGATGGAAAATCGTATAACAATACTTATCAAATCGATTTCAATACCGAGCCTTTGGAACGATTCAGCGTGTTTGCCACGTTCCGTTATACGGAAGCGAACACAACCTTGAAAGATATCAACGGCAATCATCTCTTTGTGGAACGCCCACTGGTGGACGAATATAAAGGCGTGCTGAATCTGCAATACGCTACGCGCATGCACATCTGGACATTCGATGCGACCGCGCAACTCAACGGACGGAGCCGTTTGCCGAATTTTATGCCGGACGAATATTCGCCGGTATATCCGTTATTTTTTGCACAAATCACCCGTAAATTCAAAGGTGTTGAAGTATATGCCGGTTGTGAAAATATTCTGAATTATAAACAGGAAAATCCGATTCTATCCGCTTCGGCGCCCTATTCGCCGGATTTCAACGCATCCGTTATCTGGGGCCCGCTGATGGGGCGTAAAATATACGGTGGCCTGCGCTGGACAATCTATAAATAGTTTAAAGGTTTAAAGTTTCAGGTTTAGTCCACAGATTACACAGATTTGCACAGATTGTTTTTAGGTTTGACCTCTCTGTTCTCGTGTCTCCGTGGTTAAAAATCAAATTTAATAGTTTCTAAAAAATAATAGTTATGAAAACAGTAAAATTAATTCTTGCATCGCTGCTGATGCTTGCTTTTTCAGCCAACGTACAAGCTGACAATAAGCAAAAAAAGGAAGCTGAAGTGACATTCAGCGTAAATCTCCATTGTCACAATTGCAAAAATAAGGTGGATAATGCCATCCCTCATGAAAAAGGCGTGGTGGATATGAAATCGTCGGTAGAAAAGAAAGAAGTATGGATAAAATACAACACCGAAAAAACCGACAAAGCCAAACTCAAACAAGCGCTTGAAAAGTTAGGCTACACGGTAACGGAAGTGGAAGCGGGCAAAGAAGCTAAACCGGAAAAATGATGCCGGAAATATACGGAGAAGCTGCCACTTGTTACATTATTACCAGATATTCAACTGCCCGCTCTGTAGTATTTCCTAAACATTTTCACGGCTGTTTCCACCGGATCCTGTCCGGTTGGGCGGATAGCATCGGTAATATTTTCATACAACCATGTTTCCGTTACGGCATACAAGTGTGGTTCGGGAAGCGTGGCGTTGTCCCAAGCTTCGTATAGGTGATTAAAAAATAGCTCCCATCGTTTGTAATAATAGGTTCCCAGTAAACCTCCCCATTCGCGGTGGGCATAGTCGTTTAAGGCGCTTTCATCGCCACTCCAGGAGGTGATTAGCAGGCGGCTGTAATAAGCATATTGATTTTTGGCGCCTGCTGTATTTCCCGCCGCACGGGCTTTTTCCAGCCATGATGACAAGCAAAATGCCGGATGCGAGCGCAGCAATTCATCTTGGTCTGCAATGAGTTGTAGGTAACGTTTGGTTTCCCGTTCGAACGCCTGGCGGTCGCGATTATTCCAAGCATCGACTAAGTTTTTATATGTCTCGCGGCCTAAATTTGAAATGTATTGCCGCACCATATCTACCACATCATAGCGATAGTTGGTGTTCGTTTTCAACTTATCGGCATCCTGCAAAAAGAGCGCACAGGCATCGGCAAATTGTTGCGGGGCGTACCCAATTTTGCTGTGCGACCACGATGAAACCATGGTTACGTTCAACGATGGTTCGGCGCAAAGTACCGGTTCCGATGGTTGCCGAAGGTCGGGATAGGTGCCATAAGCTGTTTTATAGAAACCGTTCCATGCTTGTTGCAACGACGGTTCGGCGCTGTTGTAGCGGCGTTGTGCGTAGTCTTCAATCCATGTCTTCATATCCGGCGATTGTGTAGTCCATACCATGTCGCTCCACAAATCCAAGACCACCGGATTGGTTTCTATACCTTCGGGAGTAAAGCCAATCCCGCGCAGTTTTTTTCCGGCCGTAACATGCTTTTGTGCTTCTACCGGGCGCGTGGCAATGGCGTTCAACCGTCCGTGGAGGCCAATATTTCCGCCCCAATTGGAGATGCACGACCACATCCACGGGATATTCCCGTAGCCGTCGTCTTTCCAGCGGTGCCAAAATTCTGCACACAATTCAATAACCATGGCATGTTCGGGCGATAATCCCTTCAGTAATTGCAGCGTGGGGTTGTGTTGCCATCCTTGCAATATCCACACGGCTTCCGGGTTGTAGGCCGTCATGGCACGTTCCACTTCCTGCGCACATTTTGCCACATCCAGATGTGCGGTGCGCCCTCCTTCGTGAAACAAATCGCCGGCATAGAAATCCGTTTTTCCGAATAATTTTTCATATTCTTCGTACCACAGTTTAGCCAAGCGCGGAAATTCCGTATCTAACGGTGAAAGCACGGCAGGGCGTGTAAACGAAAACCATTTTCCTTGCGGAACAATTTCAGCTTTCGGGAGTTTCTCTCCGAAATCGGACGGTACCATTCCTACAAATCCTTGGAAAATAGGCGTCATACCATATTCACGCATCCGTTGCACGATTTTTTGTTGCAATGCTACTTGGCGTTCCAACCATTCGTCGGGCAACGGGCCGCCCAGTTTTTCCATGTTACCCATGAGCATCCACGGAAGGTACGATGCGCCGGTCAGGAAGGCTTTTGCTTCGGCATCGGTATAACCGGCTTTCAATAAAAAACGGCGCCACACTTCTTCTACACCCACCATGGCCAGCGGATGTGTCACACCATTAAGCGCCATGAGGTCTATTTCTTTTTCCCAACGTTCCCAATCCCAATAGGTGGTGGTATAGCCAAACGTGCAATAATTAAGATATGTCACCACATCGTACGGACATTCCTTGCGGATGCTTTTCTTCGGAAGTGGAAGCACTGCCGGCAGTGTTGGATTAAAATCCGTCCAGCTTACCGATACATGTGCCTCGTGTTTGAGGTAATAGTGAAGCCCGGCCGCTATGCTGGTAGGCGAGTTCCCCTCTATTACTATTTTTTTGCCGGAAGCGCGAATTTGGAAATAGGCTTGCTTATCGGAAGCTTTCAGGCGAAATTGAAATTGTGCGGCATGTTGCGGCATCCGGCGACTGACCAAGCC
>JAVBOD010000090.1:0-17646 GCA_031551045.1 Bacteroidales bacterium | reverse complement strand
AACGAAAGAAACGCTAAACCCCAAACACAGTACAAATAAAAAATCAACATAAAAATGAATTGGTTACTGAAAACGATTAATAAGATGAAGCCAACGTTCAGCAAAGGAGGAAAGCTCGGATTCCTGCACTCCACCTTTGATGCGTTTGCCACCTTTGCCTTTGTGCCCAACACCACGACCAAAGCGGGAACGCATGTCCGTGATGCCATGGATCTGAAACGCACCATGACCGTGGTGATTGTTGCATTGATGCCCGCTTTGCTGTTCGGCATGTGGAATGTAGGCTACCAGCACAACCTTGCCCTTGGCGGCAACCTGACTTTCTGGCCCATGTTCTGGTACGGTTTCCTGAAAGTATTACCGATTATCATAGTGTCTTACGTGGTTGGTTTAGGCATTGAGTTTGCCTCTGCACAAATCCGCGGACACGAAGTAAACGAAGGCTTTCTGGTAACCGGCATGCTCATCCCCTTGGTAATGCCTGTTACCGTTCCCTTGTGGATGGTAGCGGTAGCCACCGCTTTTGCAGTGATTATCGGGAAAGAAGTGTTCGGCGGCACCGGTATGAACGTATTCAACCCGGCCTTGATGGCGCGCGCTTTCGTTTTCTTTGCCTACCCGTCGCACATTTCCGGCGACAAAGTATGGGTAGCGCTTTCGAAAGGCGATCAATTGATCGACGGATTTTCGGGAGCTACGCCGCTCTCCACGGCTGCCGCAAGCGGCGGAGTAAATTTACCGTCGTTGCAAGATATGTTTTTAGGATTTATCCCCGGTTCCATCGGCGAAACCTCGAAATTAGCCATTTTGTTGGGCGCCGTTATACTTATTTATACCGGCATTGCCAGCTGGAAAATAATGCTTTCCTGCGTAGTGGGCGCTTTAGGCATCGGCTTTTTGGTAAATGCCATCGGGGCCAATCCCTATATGGAAATTCCGGCCTACTATCATTTGCTAATGGGCGGCTTTGCATTCGGTGCCGTATTTATGGCTACCGACCCCGTTTCCGGAACACAAACCGAAACAGGAAAATGGATATACGGCTTCTTGATTGGAGCCTTGGCGGTATTGGTGCGAGTATTCAACCCCGGATATCCCGAAGGAATGATGCTCGCTATTTTATTTATGAATGCTTTTGCCCCGCTCATCGACCACTATGTGGTAGAAGCCAACATCAAACGCCGGATGAAACGCGTAACACAGCTTTCACAGATTAACACTGAAAAATAAAGGATATAGATTATGGACAAGAACAGCAACTCTTACACATTTATATATTCTGCCGCATTGGTTATCCTGGTAGCAGCAGCATTGGCCATTACGGCCATCAGCTTAAAAAAACCTCAATTGAAGAATATTGAAATTGAAAAAAAGCAAAATATATTGGCATCGGTGAATAAGGCCGGAGCAGCCAACGAGGCGGAAAATAAGGCTAACTATATTGAAACCGAATACGCAAAATATATTACAGAAAGTTTTATTGTAAACGGTATCGGCGAACAGCAAGAAGGCAATGCTTTTGAAGTGGACATGAAGCCGGAAGCCGATAAAATCAAAGAGATAGCCGCCAAACCGGAAAAAGCAGCCGAGCTACGGAAAGAACTGAACTTGCCGGTGTTTGTCTGCACAAACGAAGACGGAAGTAAAAAATACATTGTCCCCGTGCGCGGCATGGGGCTTTGGGGGCCGGTGTGGGGCTACCTGTCGTTCAACGATGATTTCAACACCGTATATGGCGCTATTTTTGACCATAAGGGGGAAACGCCGGGTTTGGGAGCCGAAATTTCAACCCATAAATTTGCTCATCAATTTATTGGGAAAAAGATTTTTGAAAACGGAAATTTCACGTCTGTCAGAGTCGTAAAAGGCGGTGCACCACAAGGCGATCTTCACGGTGTCGATGCTATTTCGGGCGGAACGATTACCAGCAACGGCGTATCGAATATGTTATACGATTGCCTGGGAGAATATAAAGCTTTTTTTGAAAAAATGCAGCAGGAAAAACAGGCGCAGGAACAAGCATTGCAGCAAACAGCCGAAGAAAAAACGGAAAATAATAACACAGCAGAGTAAAAATTATGAGTAAGAAAGAACCTTTATTTTCGAAAAAAATAGTAGGCCTGCTCACCGGGCCTATCAATAAAAATAATCCGATTACCGTGCTCGTGCTGGGCATCTGTTCGGCATTGGCGGTAACGGTAAAATTAGAACCGGCATTGGTAATGGCGCTCTCGGTAACCGTTGTCACCGGATTTTCCAGCTTGATTGTGTCGATGCTGCGCAACGGTATTCCGAACCGTATTCGCATCATCGTTCAATTGGTGGTGGTAGCTGCCTTGGTTACCATTGTAAGCGAAATATTAAAAGCTTATGTATATGATGTCAGTAAGCAACTTTCCGTATTCGTCGGATTGATTATCACCAACTGTATCATCATGGGACGCATCGAAGCGTTTGCATTGGGAAACAAACCCTGGCCTTCGTTTGTCGATGGCATCGGCAATGGGTTGGGCTATGGTTTGATATTGGTCATCGTAGCCTTCTTCCGCGAACTGTTGGGTTCCGGCACTTTGTTCGGACAAGCCATCATTCCTGCCGAGTGGTATATCAGTAACGGCGGATTCTATGAAAACAACGGCTTGATGATTCTCCCGCCGATGGCCCTGATTCTGGTGGGCATTATTATTTGGGTGCAACGTAGTTTTAATAAGGAATTAATAGAGAAGTAGTCCACAGATAAATACAGATTTTTTAATAAAAAATCTTGAAATCTGAAATAAGAAACTTGAAACTTTAAATTGATATGGAAAATTTCATCAGCATACTTGTAAAATCAATCTTCGTAGATAATATGATTTTTGCGTTTTTCCTCGGCATGTGCTCCTACATTGCCGTTTCGAAAACCGTAAAAACCGCCATGGGATTGGGTATTGCCGTGGTGTTTGTGCTACTGGTAACACTTCCTGTAAACTATTTGCTCAATAAATACTTACTCACGCCGGGCAGCCTGGTATGGATTAATCCCAGCTTTGCCGAGGTAGATTTAAGCTTCCTTAGCTTTATTATTTTCATTGCCGTAATTGCCTCCATCACTCAGTTAGTAGAAATGGTGGTCGAAAAATTTGCTCCTGCCCTATATAATTCATTGGGTATTTTCCTCCCGCTGATTGCTGTCAACTGCGCCATCATGGGCGGTTCATTATTTATGCAAGAACGCGAATATGCCAATATCGGCGAAGTGACCGGCTTTGCATTAGGTTCGGGTATCGGCTGGATGCTGGCTATTGTGGGCATTGCCGCTATTCGCGAAAGGCTGAAATATTCCAATGTCCCGGCGCCATTGCGTGGATTGGGGCTTACCTTTATTCTCACCGGATTGATGGGCATTGCTTTTATGACATTTATGGGCATTAAACTCTAAATTGCCGTCTGCTTTTTAGCGGACGAATAATAAATAATCTGTAGCTTTTGCGCGTATTACAAAACAACATTAAATAGCACCGTCCGCTAAAGCAGACGGCAATGAAAAAAACAAACTAATAGACATGGATACCACCCTTCTTCTTGCAGCTGTTCTCGTATTTCTACTCGTAACCCTTTTACTGGTAGGATTATTGCTGTATGCAAAAACAAAACTGACACCTCAGGGAAAAGTAAAAATTACCATTAATGATGAAAAAGAGTTAGAGGTAAATCCCGGATCGTCTATCCTTGGCACTTTATCGGAAAATAAAATATTTTTGCCTTCGGCCTGTGGCGGCGGCGGTACTTGCGGTTTGTGCAAATGCCGTGTACTCGAAGGCGGCGGGCAAATTCTCCCTACCGAGACAGGATTTTTCACGCGCAAACAACAACAAGATCAATGGCGCCTCGGTTGCCAGGTGAAAATAAGAGAAGACTTAAAGATTGAAATTCCCGAAGAAGTATTAGGCGTTAAGAAATGGGAATGCGAGGTAGTAAGCAATCATAATGTGGCTTCGTTCATTAAAGAATTTGTAGTGAAATTGCCGGCCGGCGAAACGCTGAACTTTAAACCCGGCGGTTATATACAAATAGACGTGCCTACCTACGATATGAAGTTCACAGATATTGATATCGACGAACGGTTCCGCGCCGAATGGGATAAATTCAAAATGTGGGATTTGGCAATGAAAAATACCGAATCCACCTACCGCGCCTATTCTATGGCCAATCATCCGGCCGAAGGAAACATCGTGATGTTGAATATACGTATTGCCACGCCTCCTTTTGACAAAGCCAAAGGCGGATGGGCCAATGTCCCTCCCGGAGTTTGTTCATCGTTTATCTTTTCCCTCAAACCCGGCGATAAAGTGAATATTTCCGGCCCTTACGGCGAATTTTTCATTAAAGACACGAAGCGCGAAATGATTTATATCGGCGGCGGCGCCGGTATGGCTCCTCTCCGCTCCCACCTGTTCCACATGTTCCATACGCTGAAAACAACCGACCGTAAAGTGTCGTATTGGTATGGTGCGCGTTCGAAAAATGAAATTTTCTATGAAGAAGATTTTCGGGCTATCGAAAAAGAGTTTCCGAATTTCAAATTCAACATTGCTTTGAGCGAACCGCGCCCGGAAGATAATTGGAAAGGCTATGTAGGATTCATTCATCAAGTGCTACAGGACGAATATCTCGCAAAACACGAGGCGCCGGAAGATATCGAGTACTACATGTGCGGCCCCGGCCCCATGTCGAACGCGGTGAAGAAAATGCTGGACGAACTCGGTGTGCCGCGTGAAATGTTAGCCTTCGACGATTTCGGAGCGTAAAAGCCCACCCCAACCCTCCTCCCAAAGGGAGGGCTTAAAACAAGAAAATATGACAAAAAAAAGTGCAGCCTTATCTGAATCTCAAAACTCCCCCTTTAGGGACAAGAGGAGCTATGGGGCTCGCCGAGCTATTTATCCCGGCTGTTTCGATCCGTTTACTATCGGGCATGAAGATATTACCCGGAAAGCCATGAAAGTATTTGACGAAGTGGTGATACTTATTTCCGAAAATTCTTCAAAAAAAAGCACCTTTACGACCGATCAACGTGTAAAACTCATCCGCGAAGTATTCAAGAACGATAAAAATGTATCGGTCGCTATTTTTACAGGGCTTACAGCCAATTATTGCATCAATAATCATATTACACATATTGTCCGTGGCGTGCGCAATGCCAACGACTTTCTTTATGAGCGCGACTTGGCCTTGTTGAACTCCGATTTGGCCGGCGTAGAAACCGTATTTTTCAATTCGTCGGACAAAAATACGCACGTGTCGAGCACATTGCTCCGCGAATTGTTGCGGCTGGCTCCCCAAAAAGCGCAACTATACGCCCCCAGCAATATCTATTATCAGGATTTTCTACAATAATTTTTCAACAAGCTTAAAATCACTTTTTAAGTATTTTAGCTATCTAACAGTGAACTTTTCACCTTAGCACGATGCATCTTAAAAGATGTAAAATTACTACCTTTGCATCTTGGAATATTTTTTGATGAATCTAAATAAATAAAAAAACAAAAACGAAACATTATGAAAAAAACGAACATTATTGTAGCACTTGTAATATGTGCTGGTATTATTCTTCAAGGCTGTTCAAGCTGGAGCAACACGGCAAAAGGAACTGCTATCGGCGCCGGTGCTGGCGCTGCTGTGGGCGCCGGAATAGGAGCTTTGGCAGGTAAAGGAAAAGGAGCCGCTATCGGAGCCGCTATCGGCACCGCTGTTGGCGCAGGTGCAGGCGCTTTGATTGGCCACAAGATGGACAAACAAAAGGAAGAGTTGGAGAAAATCAATGGCGCACAAGTGGAAGGCGTGACCGATGCAAACGGTTTGCAAGCTATTAAAGTAACTTTCGATAGCGGTATTTTATTTGCTACCGGAAAAAGCGATTTGAACGCTTCTTCGAAAACAGCCCTTACAAACTTTGCCGCTTCGTTGAAAAATACACCGGAAACCGATGTGACTATTTATGGCCACACCGACAATACCGGAACGGATAATGTAAACATCCCATTGTCACAACAACGCGCTGCTGCCGTTCAAAACTTTTTGTCTTCGCAAGGTGTTGCCGTGGCTCGTATGACCACTCAGGGTATGGGTTCTTCTCAACCGGTAGCTGACAACAGCACTACTGCCGGTCGTACACAAAACCGCCGTGTGGAAGTGTATATTTCTGCTAACGAGCAAATGATTAAAGAAGCCGAAGCCGGCACGTTGAAATAAATCATTATTCAACACATAATCAAGTAAAATGCCTCGAAAAATCGAGGCATTTTTTATGGTAGCGATGCAAGCATTCATCTAACAATAAAGACGCATAAAGCGTCTTCTTATACCGATTTGATAAATGTAATAGTCCAATTATATTGGCCTAAACATTTGTAGCATCGGCATTATACCGGAAATAGATTGGATTAAAAGGGGGGCATATTGGTATTATATTCATCAAAATGATGGCTACCACTCTTTCTGCACATCGGCAATACCCGGCGTGTGAGGCACGGAGTCGCGTTGCTTCTTTTGCTTTCTATATTTCTTTAACGATTTCTTTATGGCTTTGCTATCGACACCAGTGTTGGAATCGTTATAGGCCATGGCGTAAAACTGTTGCAGCTCATTGGCTAATTCATCCTGCCGGTCACTTTTCAGCGCATTGGTAACGGAGGCCGATTTTTTGCGTAACAGGCTATCCCACCAAGCATATAAACTGTTTAAAAATGATTTGGCATTATTGGAAGAATGTAGAAAACGATGAAACAGGTAGTTTTCACCAACCCGGTAGGCTTGATAGTTGCGCTTCAAATAGCGTATCAACCGCATGGTTAAGCGAGTCAAAATATATACTAATAATAATGCGGCCAATAATACGCCGGCAAAGGTGTACCAGCGCATGCCTAAAATCAATACAGGCCCTTTTTGTGCCGTTTTTTGCGCATCTATTTGCTGTGTGGCCTGCAAACTGTCTTTCAACGTTTTTAAAATTCCCAAATTCGGATTGGCGGCCACGTGTATCCGCACGGTGTCGATTGTTTTCACATGCGTTTGGTTGGTAAATGGATTCCACCATGCTATGCGGATAGCCGGCATTACAAAGTCGCCTTCCTTTTCGAATAAATAGGTCACGGTTTGCGTGCGGCTTCCGTTGGCATCGGCTTCGTCGCGCGTATCTTTCAACGCGGCTTCCTGCGGATAGGTGCTGGCCCAATCGACCTTTTCCTGCGCCGACAAATCGGGGATAAATTGCGGCAGCGTGCCTTTGGCGTTCACGGTAACCGTGCGTTTTACGACATCGCCCGCCTTGATATCTTTCAATGGTTTGCTCCAATGTTGCTGTAACGACACGTCTTTGGCTACAAACCAGTCTCCATATTCTTTCATTTTATCGGGCACATCACGTACGGTAAATTTTTGCACCTCGGTGTGTAATACTATTGATTGAGCCGTACTGCTTCCTTCCGGCGGCGTGTGGGCTGTAATTTCAACAGGCGGAATACTAAAATCGCCCGCTTTGTAAGGAAACACAATGTAGTAAAATTGTACGCCGGCATATTGTTTTCCGTTCACATGAAATACTCCGGGAATCGTGCGTTCAAAGGGAATGATGAATGCGTTGGGTATTTGCAAATGCCCGAATTCCAACGGCGCCGTAAACCACGTCGAGGTATAAACAGTAATGGTCACACGGAACGATTGCTGTACATACACGCTCCGCCGGCTCAAATCCACATGGGCAAAGCAATTTTGGGCGTGCGTTTGCTGCGTTAACCCTAATAGGGTTACAAATAGAAATTGTATAAAAAATTTTACTTTCATAATTCATTTGTCAAGATTTATGAAACGTATCTTTCTTCCATTGTATCGGATTGTTTTCAATATATTCTGAGATACGCCAATATGCATGTTCCGAACGAATAATGTGGTCGTGATAACTGCGTTGCCAAACGGATTGAATGTTTGTGTTATCGCGAAACCATTTGGTAACGCCGATTTTGAATCCTTTTATAATGGAACCGATGATTGGTTGGGGCGGAATATTTTCCGCCCGATTATTTATATCGAAATCGGAGATTCGTACGGGTGGAATATCTTCCGCCTTAACGGAAATATCCGTCAATTCAATGATTCCGTGTATATGGTTCGGCATAATGATATGGCGATGCAATACAACCTGCGGGTAATGCCGGGGAATTTCTTTCCAACAGGTATCGGCCATTTTTCCGGAATCGTTTAATATCATTTGTCCGTTTATGATTTTACCAAATAAATTCCACCGGTTGTGACAGCAAAGGGTCACGAAATACAATCCGCATCGCGAGTAATCGTATCCTTGTAATCGCAGGCTGTTGCGACGGCGGTATGTGTTGAAATCGGCCATTTGTTTGTAATGAAAAAATATTTATTTATTATCAGGCGGAAAATATTCCGCCCGTACGCATTTGTAAATTTGTGCGTTAATAAATGTCTTTTCCCTGTTTAATCTTTGGATAATATTTCTGTTTCTGTATTTCGAATCTTCGGTGCAGAAATTCGGCAGGGTCGGCGTTGGTTTGCTGCATCAGCACCTTGGTTTCGAGCGATACGTTTTGTTCCATCTTGAAATCTTTCGGTGGAAATTTCTGCTCTTTCGCACGGTGAATATCGCTTTCCGTTTCGTCGGTAAGGCGGTCGCCGTGCGTGGGCAATTTCTTTACTTCGGTGTCCGACGATAATTGTTCGTCTTCCGATTGCGGCTTGCGTTCTTTCAACTTTCCTTTTTCGGTTTTATCAATTACTTTGTCCAACGGATTACCGTGTTGCGGGTCGAAACGCATGACCGAATCGGCTTGCGCTTGCAGCCGGTGCGCGGCTTGGGCGCTTTGTTCGGCTTGCGTTTTCAGCGAGGGGTCCATGGCGCCGACTTTTTCGAAGATAGTCGCCGCTTCGGCATAAAGCCCCATTTGCGCCAGCGCCAGCGCGTAGTTGTACTGTCCCGAAGCGGTAGTGTCGTTGGCAAAAAGCTCCGATGCCGCCTCGTAGTTTCCCGCTTTGTAATAAGCGGCGGCTTTGTGCCCGGGGTCGTCGAAATGTTCGGCGGCATTGGCGTAGTCGCCTTGTGCGTACCATTGTTGGCCTTGGTAATCGTGCGTGTACCACCAGTCGGGATGCCGGCTTTTGGTGCCGCACGACGATAGCGTAAGCAGCACTAATGGCAGCCAGCACCATTGTACCACCCATCCGCGGCGGAACCAGAAGAGCGCAATAATCAACGCCGGAATCAACAACAACAATCCCATATCGTCCCATTCTTTGGCGTCTTCTTTTTTATCTTTTTCGAACATCAAACCGTCGCTGATGCGCTTGGCTATGCCTTCCACATCCGATTTATCGAGGGTTATGAAATTGATATGAATTTTTTCGTTTTGCTGAAGATTTGCCAAAGCCGTCGGCGATTGCTTGGATATTACATGATGCGAACCCGGGATTACCGCTCCTTCGGGCGTTGAGAACAAAAGCACTTCCAAACGGTGGATGGAATTGTTTACAAAATCGGAGAGCAGCACCGCATCGTTGTCATCCACCGCATCGGTCATGAGGAGCAGCGTGCTGGGCGCCTGTACGCGGCTCATCAGCGTATCCACCATATTCATCAGCAACGGATAGTTGGTTCCTTGAACCGGCATAGCCCAATTGTAAAGGCTTCCGGCGTGGAACTTAATAATTTTGTAATCGGCTGTGAAAGGCAACACGGGATGCGCCGTACCCGCAAAAGCCAGCAGTCCTGCGCGCGCCCGCGGATTGGCATCCAGGAAATCGCTTATTTTCAATTTTGCACGCTCCAGGCGGTTGGGCTGTACATCGGTAGCCAGCATGGATTGTGACACATCCAGCGCAATCATCACTACCGCCGGAATTTTTTCTCCGGGAATATCGCGTTTTTTCCACGTAGGCCCGGCTAAAGCCACTATCATGCAGCTTCCGCCAAGCAACAGCAAAAACAACGGAAGCAGGATGGCTGTTTTGCTGCCTTTGCTGAACATGAACGGGCGCAATGCCGGAGCCACTACCTGTGTCCATTTTTTCTTTTCCCAATTGGTCATCAATAGTAATATTACCATGACGGCCAACGGCACCAGCAGCCATAGCGCCGGCGGCCGCAGGAAGTGGAATTGCTGCCAGTTGAAAGATTCGAATATGTCGATTAAAGATTTCATGTCGTTTTTCGTTTTGCTCTTAATGGGTTCCCATATTTCGTCCCTACGGGACTTTTGTGACACCTTTTCGTTCGCTTTTCTACCAATATATCGTACCTAACGGCACGTTTAACGTCAATATCTTATTATGCAAGTCCCCCCTTGTAATTTGTGTTGTCCCGTCAGGGACATGATATTGGTAGAAAACATCCGCCACCAATATTCAAAGTCCTGTAGGGACGAGATATCTTCCTATTCGGTGTACAGCGCTTTCATTTTAGCTAAATCGACCTTCAAATAATCGGTTAAATAATTTTCCATTCCGCCGTATTTTTGGTCTATTTCATCCAACGCTGCCTGTATATATTCGCGCTTGGCCATCATTAAAGGCTTTAATACCGGCAACGAATCAATCATGGCCGCATATTTATCTTGCAAGTACTCGTTCGTCAGCAAATAATCCTCGATAATCGTTTCCCTGTCCACACCCAGTGAAGACAAAAATAGTGCAGCCGCATAGCCTGCCCGGTCTTTTCCGGCGGAGCAATGAAATAACAGCGGAATATTATCGCCATTCATCAATAACTGAAAAAATTTCCTATACACATCCTGATTGTCGCGCACAAACGTTTTATTCCCTTCCACCAGCAAGGTGGGCGCCAACGAATCGCTCACTTTCGTGTAATCAATCACACTGCCCGTGTTGATCGGCAAAAAGTATTGGGCAAGCACCGATGCGGGCTTTCTGTCGGGCGCCGCCGCTATCTCCGCCGAATCACGAAAATCAATCGTTGTCTTCAACGGAATAGCCGCCAAGTAAGCCAAATCCGCCTCCGTCAAGTGGTTTAAATCGCCGGAACGAAATACTTTCCGCCATTTTACGGTTTTATTATCCGCCGTTTTATATCCGCCCATGTCGCGTACATTGTACGCTCCTTCCAGCGGTAACTGGCGTACTCCTTCGGTCTTGTTCTCGCATGCTGTCATCATAAACAAAGCGGTCATTAATCCTGTTAGTATGTAAATTTTCATCATGATTTTCTATTTATTTTTTTCAATTGTCCCAGTAAACGCATCAATCCGCTTGCCATATAGAACAATAGCAGCAGCCCAATAGCTACCGCCAGCGGATACTTATACAGCAGCACGAGGGGTTTGTATGTTTCTTCTTCGTATTCCACCGGCTGCAATTTATTGAGTTCGGCATACACGCCTTGCAACGCCTGTTGATTGTCGGCGCGGAAATATTTTCCACCCGTGGTTTGCGCAATATCCTTCAAGGTTTTTTCGTCGATGGCATAACCGCCGCTGGCAGAATTTCCGATTCCCAACGTGTAAATTATTATCGAATCTTTCTTCGCCGCTTCGGCGGCATCTAAGGGCGAAATGCTTTGCCCGCCGTCGATTCCGTCGGTCATCAATAACATTACGCGTTGCTTGATGGTGTCTTCGCGGAAAATTTTTATGCCGAAAGCAATGGCTTCGCCCAGGCTTGTCATTTGTCCGGCCATGCCCACCTCGGTTTGGTCGAGCAACCATGCAATAGCCCCCAAATCGGTGGTTAGCGGCGCTTGCAGGTAGGCGTGCGTAGCAAACATTTCCAAACCCATTTGGTCGCTCTTGCGTTCGGTGATAAAATCTTTCATCAGGTATTTTACGGCTTCCCAGCGCGTCATCAGTTTTCCGTCAACGGCCCAGTCGCGCTGCGCCATGCTGAACGAGATGTCGGCCGCTATCAGGAAACTGCGCACGGTTTTGGTGCGCTTGCCCAGCTGCCCCACTAATTGCGGCGACGAAGCGGCGGCCAGCAACGCAATCCAACAAACGGCACCCGCAATCCATGCTAAAATATTTTTACGCGATACCCACGCATTCCTTTTGGGGCGTTGCCCCGATACGTTGGTGGCGCGATAGAAAAACGGTGCAATAAGCGCCGACCGCCGTTTGCGCAATACGGGCCATAGCCAGTACACCAACAGCGGCAATGGTAATAGAAAAAACACCCATTTATGCGCTATCTCGAAGTGCATGAGGTTGGTTCCCGAGCCGAGATTTGACAAATTTTGAAAATTTGTCAAATCTATTAAACCGGAAAATGTGAAAATAGCTATCATTTTTTATATCTTTAAATTGGACAAAGCTTCAAGGTTTGTCCAATTTGCTTTTACCTATATTTCATGCCTAACGGCATATTTATTTTTATGTGTTCGTATCCACTTTTTCGTTTTGTTTACAAATAAATTCGTTGCTTGTTCGCCGATGTTTTTTTCCGTATATAACTGTTCTAAGTGTTGTATATCCGTTTCGTCGAACGTTGCTTTGCCGGTTTTATTTAAGAAGGCAATCCAATCGTTTCCTTGCAATGATGCCGCTGCATCGCGGCCGTAGCGCTGCACGGCAACACGTTTCATCAATGTATCGGCGGCGTACAGCAAGGCCGAAAATTGCTTTTCCGGCAACAGCGCTTTTTCTTGCTCTTGCAACCATTGCAACGCTTTGCGGCGGTATTTGTTGCGTTGGTAATTCCGCCACATAAAAAATCCCAATAACAATAACAAAACGAATAATAATCCGCCCAGCACATACCACCCCGGTGCGGCAAAACTGAACTTCACCGGCGCCGGTTCTATCAGGGAGCCTATTTGTAAAAACACTTTCATTCGATTATTATTTAATAAAATTATTTCTTGATAATTTTGTTTTTCAAATTTGATAAATTTTAAAAATTTGTCAAATCTCATGGAGACTACAAAGCGCCTAACCGCAACAACTGTTCCTTCAATTTGTCCGGCGATGTAAAATGAATCGTGCAAAATGCCAATTCCTTTGCGGCTTTTACGTTGTCGGCGTTATCGTCAATAAAAATACAATTTGCAGCTTTCAGATTATAACGATTTAATAATAGTTGGTAAATCTGCGGATCGGGTTTTATCAATCGTTCTTCGCCCGATACCACTATGCCGTCCAATGTATTCAAAAAATCGAAGCGCGCTTGCGCTACCGGAAATGTTTCGGCCGACCAGTTGGTAAGGCCATACACTTTGTAACGCTTTTTCAGTTCATTTAAAATAGCGACTGTGCCGTCGATAGCGCCACCCAGCATTTGTTCCCATTGATCGTAATATGCGTTTATTAATTCTTGTTGTTCCGGAAATTTTTCTACCAATATACGTGTTCCTTCGGCTAATGTACGTCCACGGTCTTGCTCCAGATTCCACGCTCCGGTGCAAATATTGGAGAGAAACCAATCTACTTTTGTTTCGTCGCCCAGCAACTTGCGGTAAAGGTATTTCGGATTCCAGTCTATCAGCACGCCGCCGAAATCAACTATAATGGCATCTATGGTCATTTTATCAAACTGTAATAATGTAAATCAATAATTTTTCCGTTCTTAACAGCGCCGCTTTTTAATACGGCTTCTTTCGTAAAACCGGCTTTCTCCAAGGCTTTCATGGAAGCAATATTGAAATCATAAACCGTGGCAAACAATTTTCGTATAACGAAATTATCAAAAACATATTGCGCCATTTGTTGTATGGCGGCCGTCATGATTCCCTTGCCCCAAAAGGATTCGCCCAGCCAATAGCCGATTTCGGCCGTCATGCGTTCCACATCTTTTTGCGGCACAATCCCGATTCCTCCGACAGCTTTCCCATTGATTTCAATTGCCAAATCACAAGCCGGATTTGGTTTTCCTGATACCATTGTGATAAATTCCATTCCGTCTTTCTCGGTGTACGGATGCGGGAAATAATCGCGCACGTTGTTCCAAATGTTGATATTGTTGGCTTGTTCGGCCAATGATACTGCATCGGAAAGTCGCCATTCGCGAAGGGTAAAGGGAGTGTCGGTCATTATTATTAATCAAATTTCGTTTTGCTCTAATTCTACTTTTGTATTTGTTTTATTCAGGCCCCATTCGGGGCATAATATTGGTAGAAATCGGAATGCCATTTTTCAGGCGCGCGGAATACCTTTCAACCCTTGAAAATTTGTCCATGCTCCGCGCGTAAAAACAGATGGGTCCCATGTTTTTACCAATATTTGAACCCTATTGGTTCTGTTTGCCATCATAACAACTCCCTTCCCAGTCGCTGCATGATTTGCTGTTCGACGGGAAGCACCGTATCGAAAAAAGCTACCGGAATTTTATAATGGCGGAATTCTTCGACCAGCTTGTCTTGCCATTCGTTGTAGCTATTCTCGTATTTTTCTCCCCAATTATTTTTACGGTTGTTCCACATTATTTGCCGCTCGCCGTTGCTCAGCACCAGGCGCCCGTCGGGCAGGAGTTTATCCATTGGATCTTCAATGTGTATAAGCATTACATTATTGTGGTAGGCCATGCTGCGCAGGTATTGTTTGCTTTCGTCGTTGAGGTACGAGAGTTCGGCAATGACGGCTACTACATAGTCGTGCGTGACGACGGCGCGTGCACGTTGCAACATTTCGTTCAGCAAGCCGGTGTTGGGCTTCAGCGTCTCCCGAAGGGGAAGTTGCCGGTTTCGCGTCACCATCAATTGGCAGAATTGTTCGACCAATGCCTTGCTGCGCTTGGGAGCCAGATAATCATACCCGTCTTCATTAAAAATCAATCCGCCGAAACGGTCGCCGCGCTTGATGGTATAAAATGCCGATAATGCAGCTACATGAGCCGCTGTTACCGATTTTACGTAGCGTTGCGAGCCGAAGAACATGCTTGCGCTTTGGTCGATGATTACAAAAGACGGGCGCTCTTTTTCTTCGTTGAATACTTTTGAATACGTAGTCCCGGTGCGCGCCGTTACACGCCAATCGATATTGCGGATATCGTCGCCGGCTACGTAGGGACGCACTTCTTCGAAATCCAATCCGCGTCCCCGCATTCTGGCCGCATGGCGTCCGGCCAGCATGGAATATATAGGCCGGTCGGGCAGAATTTTTTTTTCGGATACAAAGTATTCGAAACGCATGAGGTCGTCGAGGTTGGTGGCTATTTCTATCGGGTATTCCATATTTTACATTATTTATTACCGTCTGCTTTAGCGGACGGTAGAAAAGCAAACTGTATTTTCGTGCGGAGCATCTTTGTTTTTCAAGGGAGAACCTTTATTCCGCGCGAAGTGCAAAAGAGCCAGATATTGTCCGTCAGCTAAAGCAGACGGCAATATTTACGCAAGCACCACATTTTTCAAAATGGTGTCGATCACCGCATTGGCGTTTACGCGATCGGCATTGGCTTCGTACGATAGAATAAGGCGGTGGCGCAATACGTCGTGTATGACAAAACGTGTGTCGTCGGGCGTTACATAATCGCGGCCGTCCATCCAGGCCACCACGCGCGAACATTTGTCGAGCGCAATAGTCCCGCGCGGACTGGCTCCATAGCTGATCCAGCGTGCCAAATCCTTGTTGAACTTATCGGGGTAGCGCGTGGCCGATACCAAATCGACCATATATTTTTCGGCGGCATCGCTCACTTTTACGTTGCTGATTTCTTTGCGGGCGTCAAACACTACCTGCTGTGCAATAGGCGTTACTTTCTCAATATGTCCTTTGCTTTCTTCGCGGACGAGGCTCACAATTTTTGCTTCCTCGCCCGCATCCGGATAGGTAATTTCTATTTTCATTACAAAGCGGTCGAGCTGCGCTTCGGGCAACGGATAGGTTCCCTCCTGCTCTATCGGATTTTGCGTAGCCAGCACCATGAACAGCGGTTCCATTTTATAGGTTTTTCCGGCCACGGAAACCTGTCGCTCCTCCATGGCTTCCAGCAGCGCCGATTGCACTTTGGCCGGTGCGCGGTTAATTTCGTCGGCTAAAATTAAATTGCTGAAAATAGGCCCGCGTTGGAAAATAAATTTTTCCTGCGATTCGGGTTGGTAAATTTCCGTACCGGTAATATCGGACGGCAGCAAATCGGGTGTAAATTGAATACGGCTCAACTTGCAATCGAGGTTGGTGGCTAAGCTTTTCACGGCGCGGGTTTTAGCCAGCCCCGGCAAGCCTTCCAACAGCACATTGCCGTCGGTAAGCAAAGCTATCAGGATTTTCGATACTACGTTCTCCTGCCCGATAATGCTTTCGCCTATTCGTTTTTTTAGTTCAAGAATTTGTTCGCGTGTGGTCATGATTATGGCGCATTAATAATTTACTTCAAAAATTGTTGTACAAACAAAGATAACAAAATATTTATTGTTTTATCCCCGAAGGGGCTATACATTAGTAACCACGGGTGAGCAGAGCGTTACCCGTGGTTAGCCGTATCGGCACATTCTTTCGCGCGGAGCACATCAAGTGTTTCAAGTATCGGATTTATTTCCGCGCGAGAGGAGAGCTGCTGCTTCGTCCCGCAGGTAACTTCCGACAAGTCGGAATCACCTACGGTTACGGATATATTACCACTTTGTGGTAAGTAACCCTCAAGTCCCACAGAATTTAGATGCGTTTGCCCACGGAATTCATCGCTACTTTATGCTAATAATTCCTGCAATTGATTCAACGCTATCCGGTAACCTTCTTCAAAACCCATTTCGAGTATTTGTTTCATTTGCGCTTCGGTGTCGAGCGTTATGCTAACTGTCACATGGGATTCGCCGTTTTCTTCCGAAAACCTGTGTATCCAATATAACTGAGGAAATTCGGTATTGATTGTTCCGTTTTCGTCGCAGAAAGCATCCGATGCTTCGAACGACTTGTTTGTTTCTATTTTTTTGTAGGTGGTTATACCCCATGTTTTCTGCCCTTCGGGCGACAGCATGTAGTAGTGCCACCGGCCTCCTTCGCGGAAGTCTGCTGTTTTTGTAATAGCCCTGTAAGGTTTGGGTGCAAACCATTTTTCCATGGTTTTCACATTGGTAAACGCATCCCAAACAACGTTCAAGGGCGCTTTGATCCGGCCATCGACAGTGATGGTCTTTGTTGAAAAATCTTTGTTAAAAATAAATGTATTCATATCTGTATTAATTTAAAATATTGGATAGAATATCAGGCTGGTTTATATGGTTTTCTTTCACTGCGTAAATATCACCTGCAATTGCGCAATAGCCATCCATCGTCCGATACCTTGAGGAACAACGGCATTGTAGAACCCTTGCATGGAAGCGCTGTAGTAGAATTTACCCATTTTAAATGTTTTTCCCGCACCGCCGCCAAGAGGAACCGTCCATTTATTATCCGCATCGGCAAGCCAGTTGGCTGTAATGGTGGCGTTGCTTTCCAGATACCAACCTTTCGAAAAATTGTAATAAGCGACATATTGCAGACTGAACATATTCACTTTGTTGACGCCTGTGCCGCCCAGCGACCAGAAGTTTTGCGCTACCGCTCCCCCCGAGAATTTATTGCCATTGTAATAAAGCAAAGCCGCAGGCCCCATGCTCAGGCGGTTACTGCCCAACTCGGGTGTGGTTCGCGTGGGGATTTGCAAGGTAGGGCCGACGCCCCAAACCCACGGCCCTTTGGGTTTGGCCGCAGGACGCAGAAA
>JAVBOD010000088.1:0-37884 GCA_031551045.1 Bacteroidales bacterium | reverse complement strand
CTTTCGCGCGGCGCTCTTCAAGTGTTTCAAGGCTCGGACTTGTTGCCGCGCGCTTATTAACATCTATCCCGAAGGGGATAAAATAATGGCACAAATTACAATGTAGATGCGTTTGCCCCGGGGCAATGAGGCGCTAAAAAGCGTGTTTCGAAATTACAAAAATTTTGTAAAAATGAAAAGTAATAAGTTGATTTGTATGCGTTGTGCGGAACAGGGCGCTTCCTGAAAAAGAACCGGCGGTACCATGCCCGCCGGTAATGAAGGATTTTCAGAGGTCTATTCTTCTTTGCTTAGCGTCATTTCGTCCCACATCTTATTTCCATCCCATTTATTGGCCACCGTGAACACATGGGTCTCTAACGCACCGAACGTAACAGTTCCGCGTGTTACCGAACCTGCGGCATTAAGCGGGAAATAGAGAGCCCCCATGTATGGATCAGAATCTACGAAAGCCAGCACATAATAGTAGGTGCCCGGCGACACGGTTATTTGGGCTTCGCTGCCATAAGGTACGCCTCCCGAATAGTAAGTGGCCGACGAGGGCGCGGGCGTAAACGGGGCGTATGTCGGTTCTAAATCTTCATTGTAAAAATCAATATAACGGGGCCATTCCGCAGGGTTGCCTCCCAGGTCCTCAATCCACCCCGGTTTGTCGCTAAGGGCGAGCAATGCATTAACATCCGCTTCGGATTTAGAAAGCAATAGTTGATAGTTTGTTTCCGTTGAGAACCTAGCCGTCATTCCGTTCCATCCCCAATCCACGTTTGATAACGGGCTGATCGTTAATTTCACGGTGGCGTCAATCGTTGGCTGCCCTTCCTGGGTAATGGTTACTTTCTTCGGCTCGCCGCTTGCCATAGTAATGGTCAGCACAGCCGTAATATCCCCTAACGTGAGGCTTTTATTTACGGCAAAACTCACTTTCGTATCACCCACAGGGCCTGTTTTCGGTTCGAGCTTGGAAAACAAACCCGGGTTGTCTTCGGAAAGCGTCCAAGGCGCATCAGCGGTGATGATAAATTCACCTTCGCCACCCGAAGCGGGGATGGTAAATTTATCCTGGCTTACTATCAGTTCAGGTGGAACTTCATCGTCTTTACAGCCGGCTAACAATACGGTAGCGGCAAAAGCAAGTAGTAAAATTTTTTTCATAATTTTTTAATTTTAAGGATTGAAACTTATTGCACTATAGATTTATTACTGGTTGATTTTTGTCGATAGCCCTTCCAGTATCGGAATTATTTCCTCCTGTTGCGACGGGCGGGGAGCATCGGCCGAAATAATATTAAAATCTTTATCAATCAACAGAAAACGCGGGATACCGATAATATCCCATCCGGTTCTGACTTTCGGGTCGCGGCACAACACTTCCATCACATTGCCATGCTCGCTTCTTTCAATCAATGCTTTCCAGGCGTCCTCTTTCTCGTCGATCGAAATTCCGATAAACAAAATATCGGGGTATTTTTTACTCAGTTCTACATAAAAAGGCGCTTCTCCCATACAGGGGGCGCACCAGGTCGCCCAAAAGTCGATATAAAGCGTTTTACCCTTGTAATCGCTGAGTTTTTTCTGCTCGCCCGCCGGGGTGGTGAGCAGAAGGTCGATAGCCGGCCGGCCGGCCATTAACTTCGCCCGCGCTTCGAGTCTGGCGCGGAGCGCTTCGCCGAAATCTTTATTTCCGAGGCTGTCGCAATATGCACTCAATGCCGCGTAAACTTCCGGAGTAATGCTTTGGTTGAGCAGCCGGCTTTTTTGTAATGCCGCGTACAGGTCTGTCAGGCGTTTCGATTTCGGAAAATCGAACGCGGCGATATTGTAAGCGCTCAGCAGTACCTGACGGACAACGGCAATGTCGAGGTATTTGTCCGATGCGGCGAGCTCCTTTAGCAAGGGGTTTACTGCTCCGCCAATGGAGGCGTAGAAGGCTTGCATTCTGTCTTTTGCTTCTTCTTCGCTTTGGCATCCTTCAAAAAAGGTGAACTGGTAGTTCGGGTAACAGAGATAACTGTTGACGATATCGGCCTTTATACGGGTGGCTTCCAATTCGCGGAATTCTTTACTGACGGACGGCAGTTCCTGTAATTCCTTTTCACGGAGGGCCGCCAGACTATCGATGGTGTGCTTGGTGGCGACAAATCCGGCTTGCAAGTTCCTTCCGCCATTCAGGAAGGAACCGCTTTTCGGGAAAAGCCGCTCTTTCAGGTAACTGTTGGCCTCAGCGCCTTTGCCTTGAAAAGTGCTTTTCCGTTGATCGTCGGACAGGAAAACCTCCATATCGTCGCCGGGCGTGAGGTAAAGCGTATTACGCCCGATTTCATAATAGGCCGGCTGTTCCAGCGGAATGCTAAGGTCGAACGAACCGTCTTCTTTCACGGGAATCATTATCGAACGGTAGTCCGAAATACTCCCGGCCGCGTCGGCAACATCCATTTTCACTTCCGTTGCATTAAAATCTTTCAGAGAGCCGTGCAGTCTCGCATTCTTTTGTTTAGTGCAGCCAACCGCTAACAGGAGCAGGCATGCCGCCATGGCAAAATGTTTTTTCATGGGTGTGTATCAAAAATTAATAATTTTATGACTAAATGAATACAACGTCTTTAATGAATCCAAAGCCTTTGTGTACCTGCTTGGCGTCGTACGTATCGCTGTTTTTCCCAACCTTTCCGCTATCGTCAAGATTCAGAATTACCAATTCGCCGGTTCCGTCGGGCATTTCAACTGCTATGCCGAGGCTTTTTTTCAGCGGAAATTCATATCCGGAATAGTCTTGCTCATAAGATACGCTCCGGGCAAAGCGCATTTTTACCACATTCCCTGCCGGATGCGTGTAAATGAGTGTAGCTTTACCGCCCGTTTGTTTAAAGTCCAAGCGGTACACCTTGTTCCCGGATGTGTAAAACAGAATGCCGCTGTAATCCTCGGACGAGGCAAAGTGAGAATCTTCGGTCAGCCCGGGAATGGCTTTCATACGATAATATCCGGTAAACGAAGCATCGGACGAGTTGACCATGCCATAAGAGGGAAATTCATATACAAAACAGCTGTCGGCTCCTTTTACGGCTACGGCATAGGCGTATGTCCTATTATTTGCAGGGGCGTATTTATATCCCGTGCCCACATAGACAACTTTTTGCTCCGGGTCGATATTGCTCGGGTCGGCCGTTTTTACGTTCGTACTTCTGACAGGGATGGTTCTTATCATATCATTTTCCGGATTGTCCACGGTTTCGTCAAAAACAGTACCGTTATATACCGCATTACGGTTGGGGGAGTAATAGTATAAAAACCTTCTTCCGTCCTTGTCGTACAAGACGCTGAGAAATCCGGTCTTTGCACAGTGGGAAATGTTGAGGTTGCCCAAGGCAGGGTCGGTATGGGCTTTGTAATATTTTGAAGCGGACACCGTGTGGTAGTAATCCCCTCCGGAAATACATCCGAATCCGTAATCGACTCCGTTCCCCCATGAAAATTCATAGTTCGAAAAATCAAATTCCGGCCTGTAGGTCGGGGCAACGCTCCGCGACATGGAATCTGCCTTCTTGAATTTCTCCCATTGGTAGTAAACGCCAGATTCGTTGGCAATGTCGGTAAATATACCGAAAAGATTCGCGGAGCTCCTGTAGAAGTAATAGGACACGCGGTCTATACCGAACAGGCAAAGCGGATTTCCCTGGAGGTGCTTGCCGGTTTCTTTGAAATAGGCATCGTCTTGCACAATATAATTATTCCCGATATATTCCACCGTCCCCAGCTTGGTGGTGTTATCTTCGCGGTGAAGCACCATCCAAGTGCCCCAATAGGGTTTAATCAGTTGGATGGTTGTTTTTGCGGCATATTCAATACCGGTCAGGTTATCGTACACATTCAGCCGGAGGTAGTGGGTGTATTTTTTTGTGTCTGCCGTGATGCGGAAATCGAGTGTTTCGGAAAGCGATAGCGTATCGGAAGCTCCGGGTATCATCTGGCCTGTGATAACATGGTAGAAAACCGGCGATACCGTACTGTGTAACCATACGAATTTCAGGTTCTCTTTATTTTGGTTCAACGATTGGGAAAGTTCGGGCGTAATTTTCACCACCGTATCGTTAATGCGGAGTTTATAGCTTTCATCCAATCGCACCGCTAATTTATTCACATCGGTATAATCATAATTGCCCTTCTCGTCAATACACGATGCCAGCAGCAATATTCCAAACAGGTATAAGAGGATATTCTTCATTGCTTTATTCTTTATTTTTTTCATTGCTTAAACTTAATAGATTATGGGAAAAGAGATCCAAACCTGGTTCGGTAATTTAGTCTCGTCCCACAAAGGAGGATACCATTCCGGATTGGCGGCGGATTTAGCTTTGTAGTCTTCCAACTCGGAATACAAGGTGAAATAGTCTAAATATACATTATATATGTCGCTCGCCCACTTGGTAAAATCGGTTACACCCAGCGTTGTGATTATAAAACGGGCCTTTGTTTCACTCCAGTCTCCCAGTAAATCGGATACGGACATCCATAAGTTATCCTCTACATGCCACGTTTCTTTGTTGACAATGTCGGAGC
Organism: Bacteroidales bacterium; assembly: GCA_031551045.1. GTDB lineage: Bacteria > Bacteroidota > Bacteroidia > Bacteroidales > UBA932 > JAVBOD01. Next base: position 33,327 of record JAVBOD010000088.1, on the reverse strand, counting down.
ATTCCAGTTTGAATAGCTGCCGTTCCACGGTGCCCGGCGTAAAGTCGGACGCTTCGTAATTAAATTCCAAGTTGGCCTGATACACGACATTCCGTTTTGCGGGGCGTTTTACCACAAACTTGAAAGCGGCTTTCCCTTCTCCGGCCGGAACGACATAGCCGTCCGGCGAACTTTCAATCTGCATCTGGTCGCCGGTCAGGTAGGCCACTTTAAAGACTACTTTTCGCGGATGGCCGGCCGGCATCCCCATAATTTTTACGCCGACTTTCAGGGTATCAACCTGTAATGAATCGCCTTGGGGGTTGACTCCGAAATTCCTGCTCCAGGTCAAATGTTCCGGGTTGTCGTTTTCAAACTGGAATTCGTCCCATCCCATGAAGTTTATTTGCCCTCCTTCGCCATACGAGATCATTTTATACTCTTCGCAACTGCCTGTTAACAGCAGCAGCATGGCAAGTATCATCCATTTTATATCTTTTCGCATAAGTCTGTTTTTTATAGGTTTATAAAATGCTTACGGGTTCTCTTTAGCTATCTGTTTTACCAAACAAATCTTCGTCTTCCGGCCAACTGAACATGTAGTTCTTTTTGCTCATAGTTGATAGGGGGCAGTTTACAAAAGTTGTGTAGTAGTGGCGTTTGTAGAAGAAGAACAGTTGGCCTTCCCCATAAAACTCTTTACGGTATTCTTTTTCGATTTCCTGCAATTTGCCCGATTCGCCGGCCAGCGTGGGAAGTTCATCTACCCCTCGCGAATTTCTGACCATGTTCAGGTAAGAGGTAGCCAGGGTATAATCGTCGGTACATTCTGCCAGGATATAGTACATTTCCGGCAGGCGAATCAACGGGATGGTGCCTTCGGTAGATGGCCATGCCTCGTCTTGCCGGTACTTACGCAGGCTGATGGCCCTTGCGCTGTAATCGAAACCAACCCCTTCCCGCAGGCGGAAATCATTGGTGCCGTCGTGTGCGACATCGAAAATCCGGTCAAGGAACGATTGCTGGACGATGTAGTAATTATTGGTAAATTCTGTGGTAATTTGTTTTGCAAACTGATCTACATAAATGGAAAAGATAATTTCCTTGGAGTGGAGCAGGTCGCTTATATTCGACTCCAAGGTAAAAAGCCCACTATCGATAACTTCCTGGGCGTATTTTGCCGCGTTGGTTTTGTCGCCTGCATACAAATATACTCTGGCCAGCAGGGCTTTTACCGCATATAAATTCATCCGCTTGTGCCGGTAAACCAGGAAACGGTCGCCGGCCATCAGCAGTTCTTCGTTTTCCGATTGGGGAAAATCAAACAGCAACGGGTCGTGGCCGTTCAATAAATTTTCGGCCGCCTTCAGGTCGCGGATAACGCTGTCAATCACGGCGTTTGCCGGAGAAAATTCTTTTGCCTCGTGGTTCATTTCGCTGCGGTAACAAATCCGTTTGGCTCCCGGGTCGATTTTATATACCGGCCCGTACATCCTTAGCAGGTCGAAATGCAGGAAAGCCCGTAAACCGAGCGCTTCGCCGCGTATAATCTCGTAGTAGCCGGGCGTGGTAAACGCTTTTTTATTTTTATCCGTCCATTTGACAAGGTTGTTGACATTGGCAATGGTGTTGTACATCCCTTTCCAAATGGAGGACGTGGTTGCCTCCGTTTTTGTCGAAGGAAAGGTGTATAACAACGGATCCTGGTATACAATGCTGTTTTCGGCTTGATACCGCTGTCCCAATACATCGAGGAATCCATAACTCAGATTTCTGGCATAGAGGTTTGTGTTGGCCATTTTGATATAGATGCCGGTTAACGACTCCATAAAACCTATCTCGCGGCTGTAAAACTCCCTTTCTTCTACCATGGTCTTCGGTTGCACATCCAGCCATTCGTTGCACGAAACAAGGAATAGAAGGCCGGTACAAAGGGCGGTGATGATATATTTTTTCATACTCATATGGTATTGTTGAATGTTGACGATAAGCCTGTTTACTCGTTGGCGTTTCTCAAAATTCATACGTTATTTTATATGTTAATTATTATCCGTTTATTTCAATGTACGTGCTTAGAATGTCAGGTTGAGCGACATGGATATCTGCCGTGCAAACGGATAATCGATACCCCGTTCCATCCTGATGCTGGAGAACGTCGCAATATCTTCGAAATAAAGGCCGATGGACGCCATTTCGATCCCCGCCCATTTCAAAAATTCATTATGCTGCTTGTCCATTCTATAAGCGAGGTTGATAGTAGAGAGTACAAACTCGTTGTCGTCCATCACAAAGCGGGAGGTCGCCTTGGTCGGCTCCCTTGTTATATCTCCGTTAATGGCTTTAAAAAGCGCTTGGTCTCCCGGCTGTTTCCAACGTTCGGTCAGCGCCCGTTTATCTACATTCAACCGCAGGTTTGCATTTTCTACTTTATCAATCAAGGTGGAATTAAATTTCTGTCCACCCCATTTATACATGCCCGAAATGCTGAGGCTAAAGCCTTTGTAGTTGAACGACGTAGAAATGGATCCCGAAAAATCCGGCTCGCGGTCTCCCACGGGTACCTGGTCGATAGGGCGGTATTCGTTAGTAAGTTGTCCGTCGCGTTGTACAAAAACTTCCCGCCCGGTCATCGGGTCGATGCCGGCCGAGCGAACCGCCCAAATAACGGATTGCGAGTACCCGTTTTCGTAGCGGGGCAACGGGCGGTCCGTTACGTTTTTCATTTGTGTTTCGTTGCGGTACTTCAGGGCATTGGATATTTCCTCGATACGCGATTTGTTGCTGGCTCCGGTTAACACAATATTCCAGTAGGCTCGCTTCGACGAGTTGCTATAAGGCATCAGGCGAAGAATCATCTCTACACCCTTGTTGGATATTTTACCCAGATTTTCTTTCATGCTGGAAAACCCGACCGACGGAGCTAACGAATAGTCCAATAACGTGTTTTTAGTATATTTTTGATAATATTCCACTTTGATGCCTATGATATTCTTGAACATCGAAAAATCCATCGATACGTTGTAATTGTCGGTTTGTTGCCATTTCAGCTCCGTATTGCCGAGCCCGTAAACTTCGGCGCCTACGGTAGGAGAGCTTTTATATTTTTTCATGAGGTTTTCATAAGTGTACATCTGCAGGGACTGGTAGGGCGAAAAGCCCTGCGAGCCGGTTATTCCATAGGTTCCGCGGATGATGAACTCGTCGAATACTTTCAGGTTCTTGATAAATTTCTCCTTATCTACATTCCAGCGCAAACCGGCCGACCAGAAAGGCGCATAGCGGTTGTTACGGCCGAATTCGGAAGAAGCGTCGATACGCATGCTGTAGTCTATCGCATAGCGCTGCTTGAAGAAATAGTTCAGCGTAAACATAAATCCCAGCGCACGGGTAGTTCCTTCAGCTCCTTCCGCACTTTCGTAGGTAGAGCCCATATACACTTCGCTCAACTTATCATTGGGGAACCCGGTTTTTGTAAGTTGGGTTTGGCGGGTGCTATTTTCATAGATGCTATAACGGGCAAAGGCTGAAAATTGATGGTTTTCTCCGAAATTTTTATTGTAGGAGCCGGTAAAACTTAAGCGGTAGGTAAAGCCCTCGGACTTTTGCCATTGAAAACGGCCCCGTAACGAAGGTTCGTTAATAAGATAAAATTCGGTATTCTGCGCCGATTTAAAAATCTCCACCGTTCCATCATTGCGGCCTAACGAGAAATCCAAACTTAACCGTAAGTTATCCAGCGGAAGGTACTCTACCTTTAACGCTTCTTGAAAGTCGAAGGTACGCGCCTCGTTTTTGGAAGCGAAGAGCGTATTGTAGAGCGGATTCATGGTGGGATTCGTATAGAATCCTACATATTCGTCCGGGCTGCTTCCCGTTCCCGTTTTGTGGTCGTCCAACACCGGCTTGTAATTGCCGTTTGCATCCGTCATCCGGTAGTAGGGATTAATCAGCGTGTACTCCTGGAAACTGCCGTAGGGCGAAACCCGTGCGCCGCTGGAATAATCGACATAAATTTGATTGCTTATCAAAAATTTATTGACGCGGTATATGATATCCACCTGCCCGCTCTTGGTGTCCAGGTTGGTTCCTTTCATCACTCCCGGCGCAAAATTGGCGCCCATGTATATTTTGTAACGCAGGGCGTTGTCGCCTCCTTCAATGGTCAACCCGTGGCGGTGGTTGAAGGAATTTTGCACCGGCTGGGCAATCCAATAGGTGTTCACCCCGCTGAGTATTTCCTGTTGAATGGTATTGTAGTAATTCTGCAACCCTAAATTATTTTTATCGTTATAATAACCGGCCAATTCTTCAATTTGCAATTTTTCCCCGGCGTTCAGCAGGTTGTACACGCTTAAATCCGGCGTTTCGAAACGGTAATTCCCATTATAGGTAAATCGTAATTTGCCGGACACGGGCGCTTTGGTCTCAATCACTACCACGCCGTTGGCTGCTTGTGATCCGTAGATTACGGTTGCGGCCGCGTCTTTCAGCAGGGTAATCGATTCTACCCGTTCCGGGTCAAGATTCATAACGGTGGCAGCGCTCACGCCTATGATCCCGTCCAGCACGAACAACGGCTGGTTCGGCCGGGTATTGAAATCGCCTCGCATCACCACAAAATCGTCGCTTTCATAATCCCCGATACTGGCCTGTCCGCGCAGTTGAAAATCGGGAATGGCATTGGGGTTCGAGCCACTGAGGTTATTCCCGCTGACTTTAAAGGCGGGATCGACGATTTCCAGCGCTTTCAGCACATTGTTGGACGATAGTTTTTGGATATCCGCACTTGATAATTGTGTGACGGATCCGGTAAATCCTTCTTTTTTCCGCTTAAAAATCCCGGTAATCACCACCTCGCCCATCTCTTCTATCTCCATGATTACGTTAAACTCTTTTCCGGCATCCCTGATTTCCTGTGTTTTCATGCCCAAAAAAGAGAAAACAAGCACGCCGGGTTGATCTGACGGGATGCGGAACGAAAATTTTCCGTCCTTATCCGTCATCGTAAAATAACTGGTACCTTTAAGCACTACGTTCACGCCTTCCAGCGGCCCCTCGATATCGGCAACGGCTCCCGAAACCACTTTCATTTCCGGCTGTTGGACAGCGGCCGGTTTCGGCGCTTTTTTGCCGATAAGCACCTGCTTCCCCGAAATTTTATAGACCAAATCGGTGGCTTTAAAAATGTCATTCAGTACCTGTTCCAGGCTTGCCGCTTTCACGTTAATGCTTACCTGTTTTTCAATATCCGTAGAAATGTCGTGATTGAAAAGAAAAACATAGTCGCTTTTTTCTTCTATCATTTTAAATACGTTTCTAATGGATTGATTGGAAGCCTCCAGGGTTATCGTCCCCTGTGCATAGGCCGGAGAGCATACCAGCGATAAACTCACGGCCAGTAATACCATAAGTCGTCTCGGATTTCTTTGACAGGCAAAAACATGATTTGCCCATGCTTGGATTAAGTAGTGCCTTTCTTTCATAGGTTCAAAAAATTATTTTCCTCTAATTATTACTTTGTTACCTTGCCATTCGTAACGAATGGGCGAAATGACGGAAATGTTTTCCAAAATAGCATTAAAATCATCGAGCAGCAATAACTTCCCTGTCATGTTTATATTTACATCGGCCACGTCGCCGATAATTTCTATAGGAATATCATAGTATCTTGATAGGCGGGTCAGCAGGTTTTTAACAGGCTCGTTGTAAAGGCAGATAAGGTTGTCTTTCCACGAGATGTAACTATATACATCTACTTGTTCCTTGCGGAAATTTCCCTCGTGCAGCGTAAGCATATCGGTAGGCTGCATCTTTTGCGGTGCCGCGGAAGGAGCAATTACCTCGACCGAGCCTTTGACAAGTACAACCGAGTGTATTTCATCTTCGGCGTAGGCCGAGATATCGAATTTCGTGCCCAGCACATTAACGGAAAATTTGGGTGCCCGTACGATAAAAGGTTTTGCATCGTCCCTTGCTACTTCAATATATATCTCGCCGTTCAGGCGCACTTCTCGCTTCCTCTTATCAAAGGCCGCCGGAAATTCCAAGGTAGAACCCGAATTAACCCAGATTTTGCTGCCATCGGGAAGTACGAGCGAAGAACGCTTTCCCCATGGAACAATCAGTTTGTTGAATGCCGTTTCCTCGAACGCTGTTCGCAAGTGCCCCGTTTCGGCTTTTTGCTCGCCGTTTACAACAATATTTCCCTTGTTGTCATAGACGATGTCGGCATCATGGTCAAGCGTAATCGAACGGTTGTCGGACAAAACAATCCTGATATCTTTTGCCGCCGTGTCGTTTTTCTCAATAATGATACGTCGTTCGTTTTGGGCAGACCGGTTTTCTTCTGTTTCTTTTTGCGGGGAATCGAGCAAGAAATACAGGCACACGGGTAGTGCGATAATAGCTGCTATCCGGAGGAAAACGCTTGCGACTTTTCTCAAGCGGGCTACTCGTTTTTTGTCTTCGTTTTTGAATTGCCGGATACGCTCGTCTATCCCATTTTTTTGCGCTATGATTTCCTCTTCGGAAAGCTCGTAATGATTAAAGCGGATGGAGTCGAAAATTTTTATGGCAAAAGCTATTTCTTCTTTTTTCTCCGGATGTTCGGCCAAAAAAGTATTCCAAAATAAGGTGCTTTCCTCGTCGAGGAACAACCGCCAATGTAAAAAACGGGGGTCTTTTACAAAATCTACGGATGTCCAATTTTCATAACCGTGTTTTTTCATCAGTTGTAGGTGTTTTAAGTTTAAGACACGGAGGCTGAGTTTTTATACCCATGTTTTTTTGTAAAACAAGTACAAATTTTCTACCATTCTTATAGACAGCGTATTAAATATTGTTAATTTTAATTAAAAATGGAAAGAAAGAGGGAGGAGAAGGCAAGGCCTCCGGCCTTAATTAATGACAATGAGCCTACTCTATGGGCGAGAGTACTTGGAGCAGAATGATTAATGACAGGGGGTTGAGGTTTTGTTCGCGAATGCGGGAAATAGCTCTTGAAATAAGTTTGCGCGTTCCGTGAACACTCATTTTCAGGAGAGCGGCTATTTCGTCGTATTCCAATTCCTGTATGAATCGCAGGTATATAGCCTCGCGTTGCCGGCTGGTGAGGCAGTTCAAGTATTTTTCAATTTCGGATTGAATGTTTTGCCGCTCTTCTTCCGATATCAGTTCCTCCAATACGGTGACCTTGATAGAAAATTCCAGCTCCCTATGATGCAAATCTACCGTATCGACCTCCTTGCGGCGAATATTGAGGAGCCTGTTTTTGAGCGATTTAAACAGATATGATTTAATGCTTTTTACATCTTTCAGTTTCATTGTACAACTATAGAAATTATAGAGTACATCCTGGATGGCGTCTTTTACAACTTCCCGGTTGAAGCCCAAGCCAATGCCGTATGACAGCAATTGATGGGCGTATTTTTTGTTTATGCTGTGGTATGCCGCTGCTTCTCCTTGTTGCAGCGCCTCAAGGAGTGCCGATTCGTTTTCGTAATGGTATGAAGGTTCAACTAATGGCACTTGTTAGCACGTTAATAATATAGCAAGACAAAGCTATTAAAAATTTCAGGTTCAAGATAATTTTAGCAGCTATTTTCTAAAATCCTAACGTAAAGTTAAATAAATATTTTCAAACAGTCTTTTATACCAACGTGAAGGGTGTATGACAAATTGCATTTATATGGTCGCTTCGCGACACAGCAATCTATTCCCCAAAAGTCGTAATTTTTTTTTTGTATCTTTGCCGCAAATATTCCCTATGGAAGAATGATGAATGTCTTCTTGAATTATAGAAAATATCATTCCTCTTTGTTGCTTTCGGCAATTTCTTTTTATTAATATAACTAAAAATTAAAAAAATGACTGCAAAGAAATTCTCCTTGACCATAATGATAGTTGCTGCCAATCTATTATTATCTTTATCCGTATCGGCCCAAACGACTACCATCCGGTTAAAAGGGCAAATCGACATAAAAGAACGCTCCGTTGCCATGCAATATGTTGGCGCGTCGTCCATGCTGGGCAACAGTGGCGATATCGTTCTGAATATTGATGCAAACGGGCGTTTTGACACCATCCTGCCTCTTGCTGCGCCCGCTTATTACAATATCATACGTAATACGCTCTACCTCTCGCCGGGCGACGACATGGAAATTTACATCAACGAACACAGCGGCCAGGCACGGTTTTCCGGGCGTGGCGCAGAGGCGAACCGTTACCTTTCCGGACGGTTTCTCCCGAAAGGCGGCTCGTTTTTGAATTCGGGCGACAATGTAAAAAGGACATTCTCTGCTACCAAAACAACGGTGGATAGTTTGGCGCAATGGCGGCTGCGCGAGTTGGAAACAGTGCAAGGCGTATCGGACGATTTCCGCGATTTGGAGCGCGCGCGCATCCAAGCCGACATAGCAAACAGCTATCTTTCGTTTCTCTCGTACTGCGGTTATAAATATGATATTACGATGGAAGAAATGGGCGCGATGGAGGAAATGTTCACAAAAGATATGCCACCACTGTTGAAACCCATCGCCGCCATTACCGATGTGAAATACCTCGACCTCGAAGTGCTGCGCAACGTGTTTTACCTTAGTAAACAACGTGGCTTCTCCGACTTGTTCACGGGCTTATCCCTGCCGCAACGCAGCGAAGAGCTTTTGGCGGCCTACGCGATGAAAAGAGAACTTGACGATAAGCCTGCGCCCGAAACAATTGACCGGATAGCCCTGTTTGTTACTACCATGAAGCAACCCGACTTCAAAGCGGAAATGGAGCGTGCACTGGCCTCTGCCGGCAAGTTAAGCGAGGGAGCTCCTGCGCCCGATTTCAGTATTACCCGTAACGACGGAAAGGAAATGATGCTCAGTGAACTGAAAGGCCGCGTGTTGTATATCGACCTTTGGGCTACGTGGTGCGCCCCGTGCCTGAAAGAAGCGCCGGCATTCGAGGCCTTAGCCGAAAAATATGCCGGCAATGACAATATCCTCTTTGTGAAAATATCGACCGACACGAACGAAAAGGCTTGGAAAAACTTTATTGCAACCAAGGGTAAAGGGCATACGCAGTATATTTCAAAAGATAAACGGCTTGGCAGCGAATGGGTGCTGGCCGGTATTCCGCGTTTTATCCTCATCGATAAAGATTTTAAGATATTAGACGCCTTTGCGCCCCGGCCTTCCGATGAGAATATCGGCAAAATATTGGACGCCGTGCTAAAATAGTTTCTTGTGGCTGTTTGTGAGAAAGGGAGCTGTTCAAGAAATATTTTTTAACCGCAAAGAACACAAAGCCCGCCTGAACGAATGTGTTCATTCGGGCAGGTTCTTCGCGCCTTTGCGGTTAATGTATTTTTGACTTTTTGAACAGGTTCTTTATTTCTTGTTTCAATTTTTCTTGCACAACTTTTTCAATTCCTCTATATTTCCGTTATACACGTTCATGTCCACCCAAGCGTTGATGCCGTTTATACGCGCCTTGTCGCTGTGTTGCCAGAAGAGCCAATTGCCCGAGGTCTTGATTTCCTTTTTGTAATAATGCGCAATCCAAAACGGATACTCTTTGAACTCCTTGCCCGAAAGATACGTCTCGTGAAAATGGTTGGAGGTATAGATAATCGGCTTCATCCGGTAATGTTTCTCCACGATTTCGAGCCAGTTTTTGATTCCTTTTTTCATATTCTCCTTTCCAAAAGGGCTTTCTTCTTCGATATCCAGCACCGGCGGTAAATCGCCGTTTTTCAGTTCCACCAAGCTGATAAAATTCAGCGCCTGTTCTTTCGAATTGACGGAGGGTTTGTAGTAATGGTAAGCGCCGCAAATAATATTATGTTTCCGCGCTTCTTTCATATTGTAGCTATAATAGCGGTCCGACAAGGTTTTCCCTTCCGTGGCTTTGATAAATGCAAAATTAATTTTCATGCTGTCGTGGCTGACTTTCGACACGGATTCCCATACTATTTTCCGCTGGTAGCGCGACACGTCGATGCCGTGGATGTGATAGCCGCGCGGGATGGTTGTCCCGAAATTTTCGGCATACACTCTGTTGTTTTGAATCCGTTCGAAAAAAACGCTGCACCGGTTATAAATTTCAATCGTCTTACGCAATGTCTGGTTGGGATTCAGCAGTGCGTATGCGCCGATGAGCGCCAGTGGAGCCAATGCTGCTATCAAAAATACTTTCTTCTTTTTTCTTTTCTTTTTCGCCATGAAGCAGGTTATTGTTGCCAAATTATTCTTTAAATTGTACCACAAAGACGCTCAAAGGATTTAAAACAGATGGCGTCACTTCGTTCGCAATGACGTGCTTTGTGCACACTTGGTGTTCCTTCGTGGTTAAAGTTTCTATCTTTTCACTCCTCATAAAAATAACGTTTCAGCGCAATAGGCGTGGTGACGGTGGTTAATACTCCCATGATAACCAAAATGGAGAATATTTCTGCATTAATCAAGCCGGTTTGGTAGGCAATGTTGGCAATCACCAATTCCATGATGCCCCGTGCATTCAGCCCTATTCCGATGGTAAGCGACACGCGCCTGTTCAGTCCGGCAATACGGCCGCCGATAAATCCGCCGGCGATTTTCGACAAGTAGGAAACGAAGAGGATGACAAAAAGCAGCGCGTAGTTTTGAATGGCTGCGAAATTAAATTCCAATCCTATGCCGGCAAAAAATATAGGCGCCAGGAATCCCATCGCCAACCCGTTCGTGGTATTGTGTATGGCATTTAAATGGCTTTTCCCCACAATGTTTTCGCTGATGAGCATCGCGCCGAAGAAAGCCCCTACAATAAAATGAAACCCGAGTAATTCGGTAGCGGTGGCAAACACTAATATGAAGGCGAAAAACAGGGCGAAAAGCGATTCTTTTCCTTTCAAAAAAAACAGTACGCGGTTGAGGTTGTTTTCAATATAATTCTCGCGCTTCGATATTTTCCGTATCAGGTAATAACTTGCTGCTAAAATAAGAATAAATACACCTAACTTCAATAGCGAAACCGCCGACACTTTGATAATGGAGGCCAATTCCATATCCGTATCTTTTACGTTGAGGATGACGCCCAGTATGGTCAGCGCCAGCACGTCGTCGAGAATGGAAACCGAAATAATTTTTTGCCCGGTGCTGGAATTTAGTTTTCCTAAATCCATCAAAATCCGGATGCTTACCGGCAGCGCCGTGATAGCGATGCACAGTCCGATGAATACGGTGGTCATGGCATTCGCACCGAAAAAATAACCCACTGCGAATCCGCTGAAAATAGGCAGGAAAAAAGCCGACAGGGAAATGATGAGATTTTTTCCTTTGAACGATTTTACCACTTCGTCGATATTGATTTCAAGCCCGGCGATAATGACCAGCAGGAATATTCCCAATTCGGAAATTACCTGAATTTCGTGTGTCGGATGAATAATATTCAGCACGGTAGGCCCTAAAATAATGCCCGCTAAAACTTCGCCTATCATCGCCGGTTGTTTAAACCGTTCGAAAAGCTCGCCCAACAACCGTGCCGCCACCAGAAGAATCAGCAGGTTGGCAAAAAGAGGCAGTCCTAAATTAGAGGCTTCGGCGGTCATTGTTGAGAATAGTTTTTATTTTTTAAAAGTATAAAGCGTTGTGATTATTGTTTTCTTCTAAAACCGATATTTCCGCTTTGCAAAGATTCTACTTTCTCAAAGAACTGCTTCATTTCGTCATATTTTGCAGCGGGATAGACGCCTCTGTTGATTTCTACACGTTGCATGTAGGTGACGGTATTGGCATCTTGTTCCACGGCAGATTCGAAAGAGCCGTAATCCGAAATAATCTTTGCCGGTTTTGGTTTGGATTCTAATGTGTAACCTTCGGGAATTTGAATAGAAATAGTATCAAGCTGGCACATCCCTTCCGGTAGTTTAATGTCGAACACGCGGGTATTGCCGGTAAACATTCCTCGAAGGCTGGTGCGGGCCGGATTATAAGCGGCAAACAAACGGCTCCCTGTTTTAGAGGCGAAATCTTCACACTGGAGAGAGTAGGAGAGTTCTAACGAGGGACGAGGGTTTTTGTATTCCTTTTTCTTGATATTTTTCACTAATGGTTTATGAACACGCATTAATTCTCCTAATAGCTCGAGTTCTTCTTTATTACTCACTCCTTGCAGCTCCGACAATAATTCTTCATATTGCTGCAGGGCATAGGTTGAATGTATTTGCATGTCGGCATGCCCGTCTTCCGTTAACCGGACGTGTACGCTGTTTACCGCTTTATTCTCATTACCGGCATAAGAAGGCAGGGTACAGAAAAAAATACGGTCGTCGCCAACAGCCAATGCGTCATGTCCCATGATGCTGCTATGAATATAGCCGAACGGTAAAATTTGGCTCGTACATTCCAGCCACAGCGTATCTTTTTTCAACGGCACCATTAAGATAACGTGATTGGCCTGGGCAAAGTTCGGATAATCGCGCAAGAAACGTTCCTTTTCCGTGCTGATAATGGTGTAATACGAAGGGATATTGACCGCGGCAAGCATTGCTTTCATGTAGTTCGACAGCGCTTTACAATCGCCAAAGCCTGTTTTAGCAACCTCGGCTGCCGGCATCGGTTGCCAACCTCCGATTCCCAGTTGCAAGCTCACATAATGAGTCGTGCTTTGTAAATATTCATAAATACGTTTAACTTTTTCTTCTTCTCGGGGAATATCTTTGACCAGTTCAGTCACTTTTGCAATGACAGCAGGAGGTAATTGCTGCCGTCCTTCCAATAATTTTTGCGACCATTTACCAAAACTTTCCCAGCTGCTCATGTCGCCGCACACGCCACTTACACAGAAGTCGGCCGGAGATAACAGCGCATAAGGCAGTAACTCGTTATAGGGTGCAAAGCGTTCGTAGGGCAATGCTTGAAAATCGGAAAGTTTCCAGTGAAACACACTGTCTTTTTCCTGTGCCTCTTTTTGAGGTTCCGGCATGCCGGCATGCAGCTTATATCTCAAATGAATATTCGCCGGTATTTGCAAGCTGTATTCGGCATGTTGGATAGCTAAATGAGATGAAGCAACAGGATTGAACGCCGGGTACATTAGGATGCCGTTTTTATATTTCATTTCAAATTCATACTTCACCGTAAACGGATAGCCGGAAGCATAACATTCGTAAAAAGTCTTCTTATTATCTGTTGCCAAGTGCGAAGAATAGGCCGTGGTAATTAAATCTTTTTTGGCAATCTTTTTAACGGTCTTGCCGGATGCATTCATAATTTCCCCGGAGAATTTTCGCAGTTCTCTAAAAGTATCTTCAGGAAGAAAAAAATCGGCCAACTCCCGCCCCTTCCCCTCCAGAATAGTGATGACATAAGTGACTTTATAAACCCCATTATTGAGGTCGTCCTGTTTAAAAGACTCCTTGAGATAACGAACTACCGCATAAGCATCTTTTTTTAAATTCTCCGGAATTGATGTGGTCGCGTATTCCTGCGCACTTACATGTACGATGGGAAATAGTAGTAAAAACGAAAAAAGGAGATGCTTCATAACGCGTCAATGATTAGTTTATATTCACTTTTTTAAGAGTGATAAATTCATGGGTCTTAGCAAAAACCTTAGACCAGAAATCTCGTAAAATTTCATAATTTGTAGCCGGTACGATACATGTATTTAGATTAAATTGGGAGATGATTTGCACGGTGTTTTCTTTTTTTACCGACATATATGTAAAGTTGGCCAAATCATCTTCATATACATATTTTACCGGTTGTGGCATTTCATCCACTACATAGCCTTCGGGAATCGTTATTTCTATATTCACTCTTGTCTCGTACGGGAATGGAAACTCCACCGGGAGTTTGCGGGTTTCCGCCTTAAACGGGTTTGTTGCCATAGCCGTAAAAAGCAACGGGTTGAAGCTGATAATTTCATGCTCCTCCAAACGGATGTCGTCTTTTGTGAAAGTATAAATTTCGGAACTGGAGAAAATGGTTTTCCGGTTTTCCGCCATTTTATATTCTGAAAGCCGAATCCCTTTCTCAGAAGCTTCTTGTTCTATGTATTCATTTTGATCCTTTGCCTTTCTATACGCCTGCTGAAATAAATAACTGGATTCTCCCGAATAAATTTTCATTATTTTTCCGGATAAACTTCCTTCTTCATTAAATGACATATATATGTTGGACACGTTTTTGTTTTTTTCAATATTGGTAAGATCAACCCAGGAATATTGCTGGGGAAAGATGGCCAATGCCTTATCGACCATACAATTGGTCGGAATCACATTGATGTCGGTGTATGGAAGAGTGGCATCTAAGTAGTATTGTTGATTTTGTGCAGCAACCCCTACTATAAAATAATTCAGGTTAGCGATAGATGCGTAAGTTAGAGGGATACGCCCCCTGGAACGTAAACTCATCGCCACGGGATAGGCATTGAATCCTGCGTCTTTAAGGGCGCAGATTAACAAGGCATTTATCTCTCCACTGCTCCCAATGCCGTCTTTTAATGCTTTCTTGGGATTTCCTGCCAATAAGGTCATTTTCTCGTTCCATTTTACCTTATTGCGGACAATATCCAATATACTTCTGATTTTTTCCTTATCGCTTGCTTCGGTATTGAGAACAGGAGCGAGCTCTTCTTTGAATAAATTTTTGTAATTCATTGCCTTCCCGAATGACGTATTATTATTCAATTCCTCTATAACATTACTCCATGTCTTGGAAAAACTCTTGTAATATACCCCGTGTATGCGAACCTCTTTTATTTCGAACGTAATGCCTGCCATAAAATCATTATAATTCCATACATTACTTTCATCTTTCAATGCCGGAAGATCCCTTACTTCTGCGGATATTACTTCTGCGCTGCAAGTTAAATTATTAGTCCCGAACATAAATGATTGATTCGTATTATTAATCTCCACTTTAATCGGCTCATAGCCTTTCATCTCTCTATTAAAAACAAAATATTCGGGAATTTGTATCCTGAAATGACTGTATTGCACAGGGATGTCCCGTTGAAATTTATAATCCTCCAAAGAGTAGTAGTAGGGAGATGTTAATTTATACCGGTATTCGATTACAGAGCCTGCTTTAACGGCCGGCATCGCAAACTTCAGCCTTTTTTGATGTTCGGTAATATCTTCCGTGAAAATATAATTTTTAGCTAATTTTTCTTTCTGAATTTCATTATTCTCCAAGTTGTAAGTATATCCGGTTAATCCGGAAACTACTTCGCTCATATCACGGGAATTCCCTTCGTAGAAAGGAATGGTTGCCGAAGCATAGGATGTCCCTTCGCTTGTAAGAATTTTAATACGTACAACATATTCGGTTTCTATTACAAAATCGTTCTGTTGAATGTTGTAATATACCTGACACTCCTCGTAAAGAACTACCGCTGAAGCAAGGGTATCCTTTTCATAATGTGTCATCTTCAGTTCGTCAAGAGAAACATTTCCGAATTTAAATTTGTCTTGTGCGTGACCAGGAATGTTTATGCAAAATAAAAATCCCAATAAGAGAAGAAAACTTTTCATAGGCATGTATTTTAGGTTTAGATATAAATAAAATATTATCAACTACGAACAAATCCTCTACAATGAAGTAGAGTGCCGGTCATTACATGAAAAATGTCATTGATGTATTCCTTCCTTACAAAGGTAGGAAAAATTTTATTATCTTATCGCTCTTGATAAATTTTTAGTTTATCACTTGCCTTTGGATACTGTTTTTCTACTTGGAGTACGCATTCTCGCGCCAGCCTTTTTTCGGCACTTTTATGATAAACGTTTCTTTCTTGGCATTCGTAAGGGCTGTATGGCGCAGCCACGGGTTGAAATATTTCAGGATTTTGTAATTGGTATGATGTTCGGCGGCAAAGTCGGCCCAACTTTCTATCGGGGTGCTCACTTTTACCGTCTCCCACTCCAAGGGCGGGAATAAATCTTCTTTTTTCAGAATAAAACCATAATCATCCGGATTGGTCATCACCTGCTTGAACACAATGGCACGGAATACGTAGCGCCCTGTTTCTTCCGGCAACAATAAGTCGTAGTAGGAATTGGCTTTTTGGCCGGCTATATAACGGTCGACATTTTTGTCGCCTACGTTGTAGGATGCTGCCGCTAAGGCCCATGTGCCGTAACGTTCCCGCATTTTTTTCAGATAGGCGCACGCTGCGCGAGTCGATTTTTCGATATGGTAACGCTCGTCGATTTCCGCATTGACCTGCAGGCCGTAGTCTTTTGCGGTTCCTTCGAGGAATTGCCAGAATCCGGCCGCTTTGGCGGGCGAAACCAACTGCTGCAAATTGCTTTCGGCCACGCACAGGTATTTAAAATCATCCGGAACGCCCTCTTCTTTCAAAATCGGTTCGATAATAGGAAAGAAGCGGTTGGCCAATTGGAACGTATAAAGCATGCTGGCGTGCCAGTAGGTAATCACGGTTAATTCCCGTTCCAGCGATTCGCGGGTATCAAAATTCTGCATGGGTACCGGTTCTCCGGCAAAAGTCAATTGCTCCGGCAGGGGCGGGTGTGTAATAGTGAGGCAGGCCGGTGGATTATCGTCGGAAGTCGTTGGTGTTACGGGGGGATTAGCGCTGCAGAGGCCGAATAAAGGAATAGTGAATAATAATAAATAATGCTTTGACATGTTAATCTAACGGTTTTTAAAAAATAGTTACAAATGTACTATTATTTCATAACTTTGCGAACCTCTTTTTTACGGCATTATGAAACAGGAATTTAATTATAAGGCCCATCTGGCCATTCTCGTATCCAGTTTTATTTTCGGATTGAATTTGCCGATAGCAAAAACATTATTGCAAAGCGGTTGGATTAATCCCTACGGGTTGACCATGATGCGCATGTCTGGCGCTGCCGTAGCTTTTTGGATAGCTTCCCTGTTTACTAAACGAGAAAAAGTAGCCCGTAAAGATTTGTGGATATTGTTATTGTGTAGCGTGTTGGGAGTGAGCGCCAACCAGGGCTTCTTTGTAGTGGGTTTGGCTTCTACCTCGCCTATTGACTCCGGATTAATCGTAACCATGACGCCCATCTTAGTGATGCTGATTGCCGCGATGGTCTTGAAGGAGCCGATTACTTTCAAAAAAGTGATAGGCGTTATTACCGGCGGGTTGGGCGCCCTGTTGATTGTTCTTTCCGGCGTACGTTCCACGGCCTCGTCGGCTTCGTGGATAGGCGATGCATTGTGCTTTGCCAGTTGCGGCGTATATGCCTGTTATTTGGTGATCGTAAAACCGCTTACGCAACGTTATCACTCCGTTACCTTGATGAAGTGGATGTTCTTATTTGCCGCATTGATGACGGCGCCGTTGTTCGGAAAGGATGCTGTTGCGGCGAAGGTATTTACTCCCGAAACAACTTTTGGAGCCATCTGGCGACTTGCCTATGTGGTGCTGGCCGCTACATTTATAGCTTACCTCTTAGTGCCGATTGCATTGAAAAATTTACGCCCGACCACCGTGGGAATGTACAACTATTTGCAGCCGATTGTGGCTACCATCACCACAATTGCTATCGGCTTGGATGTGATGCGTTGGGAAATTCCGGTAGCGGCCGCCCTGGTATTTGCAGGTGTTTATTTAGTGGTGAAAAGTAAATCTCGGCAAGATGTGGTGGATGCCAAAATCAAAGAAATTGCAGAGCAGGCATCAACTTAATAACTGTTTTAAATTTCGGAGTGCTTCCTATTTTTCTTCCGTGTCAACTTTATTGATTAGATTTTAAAAATTCTTTCAATTTGGCTGCCGTCTTTTTTCCCACAACGACGCTTATTTCTTCCAATGTAGCTGCTTTGATGCGGGCTACGCTGTGAAAATGGCGCAATAATTTTTCAGCGGTTTTCTCGCCGACGCCTTCAATGGCGGTAAGTTGTGTGCCCGTAAGCGCCGCACTGCGTTTTTGCCGGTGATGCGTAATACCGAAACGGTGCGCCTCGTCGCGCAGGCGCATCAAGAGTTTCAGCGATTCGGAATTTTTATCTAAAAACAATGGAACGCTATCGCCTACAAAATAAATTTCTTCCAATCGTTCCGCTAATCCTACGAGGGTAATTTTATTTTCCAGTCCTAATTGTGTCAGCGTTGCAAACGCCACGCTCAGTTGCCCTTTTCCTCCATCTACCACCACTAATTGCGGTAGCGGCTGGTTTTCGGCCAACAGGCGCTGGTAGCGGCGCGTGATAACTTCTTCCATCGTGGCGTAGTCGTTAGCGCCTACCACGGTTTTTACATTGAAATGGCGATAATCTTTTTTGCTCGGTTTGGCGTTTTTGAATACTACGCAGGCCGAAACGGCGTTCGTTCCTTGCAGGTTCGAATTATCGAAACACTCAATATGCACCGGTAATTCCTGCAAATTCAAATCCTTTTTCAACGTATTGAGAATGCGTTCGGCGTGGCGCTCGGGATTTGTTTTTTCGAGCTGCTTCAGTTTTTCCAGCTTAAATATCCGGCTGTTGCGCTCACTCAGCTCCAACAATTTTACTTTATCGCCGCGCTGCGGAACGATGTATGTAATGTCCGGCAATTCCTGGTCGGGAAGAAACCGCACTATTAATTCTTTCGACAATTCACCCAAACGTTCGTGCATCTCGGCGATGAAATAACTCAACAGCGCTTCTTTTTCTTCTTCAATGCCTAAGCGCAGTTCCACCGTGTGCGATTGAATGACGGCGCCCTGCACCACGCGCAGAAAATTACAATACGCTTCGTTCCCGTCCACCAGCACGCTGAACACGTCCACGTTGCTAATCGATGGGTTCACAATAACCGATTTCGATTGGTAGCGGTCGAGCATAGCCAGGCGCTCTTTCAGTTTTTGAGCCTCTTCAAACTTATATATTGCCGCCGCTTGTTTCATTTGTTTTTGCAACAAGGCGCGCACGCTGGCAATATTTCCCTTGATGATGTGTTTGATGGCTTCGATATTTTCGTCGTACTCCGCTTCGCCTTGCTTCCCTTCGCAAGGCCCTTTGCAGCGCCCGATATGATATTCGAGGCACACCCTGAATTTCTTTTTGGCAATATTTTCTTCGGAAAGCGCTAAGGTGCAGGTACGCAAAGGATACAACTGGCGAATCAGGTCGAGCAACAATTGCAACATTACGCCCGACGTGTAGGGCCCGAAATATTTCGAACCGTCCTTCACCATGCGGCGTGTGGAAAAAACACGCGGGAAAGGTTCGTTTTTAATGCAAATCCACGGGTAGGTTTTGTCGTCTTTCAGCAATACGTTATAGCGCGGTTGCAGTTCTTTTATCAGGTTGTTTTCCAACAACAGCGCATCGGCTTCCGTAGCAACAATGATATGCTGAATGTCGGCGATATGATTTACCAGATGACGGGTTTTCGCATCGCTGTTGCGTTTGGCCATGAAATATTGCGACACCCGTTTGCGCAAATCTTTCGCTTTACCCACATAAATAACCGTTCCTTCGGTGTTTAAAAAACGATAGACACCGGGCGAGTGCGGCAGTCGCGCCACCAATTCGGATATGTGAGATTCATTTTTAACCACTAAGTTCACGTAGTACACTAAGATTTTTTTAGCCGTGCAAAAGATTCGTTGACTAAAGGAATCAGTTGTGAAGTAATATTTTCACAATTAAAGTTGATCAATAATCCTTTTGCAACATCCGCTAATTTCATATATGTCAACAATTGCGCTTTGTAAAGCGGAATCATTTGTTCTACGGATTTTAATTCTATTATTAAACAGTCGTTTACAAGCAAGTCTATCCGTAATACATTATCAAGTTGTTTTCCTCGATAAATAACGGGAAGTTGTACTTGTCTTTTCACCTGTAATCCGGCTGCTGATAATTCCTCTGCTAAGCATGTTTCATATACACTTTCCAGTAAACCCGGGCCTAATTGTTTGTGTACTTCAATGGCACATCCAACCGCTTTATATGCAATATCATTAATTTCTTTTTGTGTCATCATACGATTGCTTTTCTATATTATTTGGCTTAGTGAACTTAGTGTTCTTCGTGGTTAAGAACTAAGCGCAAATTCCTCCAACGCTTTTCCGCTGAGGCGTTGTACCGTCCATTCGTCCATCGCTTGTGCGCCGATAGCGCGGTAAAAATTCACGGCCGGCATGTTCCAATCGAGCACCGTCCACTCCATCCGGGCGCAACCGCGTTTTACCGCTTCTTTGGCTAAAAAAATAAATGTCTTTTTCCCGTATCCTTTTCCCCGGTACGCCTCGTCGATAAAAACATCTTCCACATACAGCGTCGGCCGGCCGGTGAAAGTGGAATAGGTGAAGAAAAACATCGCAAAGCCTACCGCTACCGTGTCCACTTCCAAAAAATATGTTTCGGCGTATTTTTTGCGGAATATATTTTCGCGCAGCAGCGCCTCGTCGTTGAGTACTTCCTGCGATAATTTTTCGTATTCAGCCATTTTCCGGATGAATGAAACTACGACGGCGCATTCTTCCTCGCGGGCCGGCCGGATTGTAAAATTATTCATTTTTTATTGCAATATTACAAAAAAAAACGGTACATTAGTACGTTTAAAGAAAGAAGTATCATGCTTAAAAACGCCATCGTCAACGCCTATACCCGTTTATCGCATTGGTTGCGGAAACGTAAAAAAATCCCTTACGAATTGCAACGGCCGTTTTATGTAATTGCCCACCGTTGCAATAATGTGGAAGATATCCGCAAGGTCATATCGAAAGGAGCTAACGCCATAGAGTGCGACGTGCGGAGCAACGACGGCGGCGAAACATGGTTCGTCAACCACGACCGTTGCACGGAAATAGCTACCGACAAGCTGGACGAATGGTTGCACGAAGCGGCATTGGCAGCCGGTGAGTTTCAAGACCGGTTTGCATTACTTTATTTTGACGTTAAAAGCCCGGCGTATATTGAAAATCTGCACCTTTTTGTAAACCGGCATTTCCGGCAACAACACGCGGCGCCTGTCAACGTGCTGTATTCGATAAGCCGCGTGGAACATGCAAAATCTTTTGCAGCTATTGCCGGCAAGCTTCATCCATGGGAGGGAATTGCGATTGATTACGAAGATGAGCCCGAAAAAGTACAGGCATTTTTTGCGGAAACGGGTATCGACAGATGTTGGTACGGCAACGGTATCAACGCGGCTTTTCCCGACACGAAGAAAATGCGGCAATCGTTGAAGAAGGCCGGCAAATTACGTAATAGCCATAAAATCATTAAAAAAACGTATATTTGGACATTGGAAAAGCCGGAAACCGTTGCGAATTATATTTTACGCCAGCAAGTGGACGGACTGATAACCAATGCGGGCGGCGGCGATATTCCGCGCGATAGTTTAAGCGAAGTGCTGAGCGTGGTAAACGCTTCGCGAACAATAAGAATAGCCGGGCGGGCGGATAATCCGTTTGCCGTATTTGAGCGCAAAACGCAGCAGCGGAACATTTGATGGAACCTTATTTTGCCGTTAAATTTGGTATGCTTTTTGCTATTCTTACTTAAATGCTATAAAATCTTGAAGAAATGAAAGCCTTTATCGATAACGAAGAGAAACACCGGTTCGAATTATTAATTGATGGATATACCGCTTATCTAACCTATGAAATGGTAAATCCGCAATTGGCAAACTTGTCTCATACGGAGGTGCCGGTTCCTTTGCGTAACCGCGGTTTGGGTAGCGAATTAGTTCAGCTTTCATTAGAGGAGATGGAGAAACGTCGATGGAAAGTGATACCCACATGCCCCTTTATTTCCGATTACATCCGGAAACATTCCGAGAAGGCGAATTTGGTAGAAAATACTGATTTTTATTAATTTTATATAAATTTTATATGGAGATTATAAAACGCTACAGTAATGGCGAAATAACAGTGGTGTGGCAACCGGCTTTGTGTTGCCGCTCGGCTATTTGTGTTACCGGCCTTCCGGCCGTATTCAAAGCTACGCGCCGTCCGTGGGTCGATCCTTTTGCGGCCACTACACAACAAATTATCGACCAGGTGAACGCCTGTCCGACGGGAGCGTTGAGTTATTACTGGGATTAAATACCGGTCGGATCTTCTTTCTTACACACGGTGTTGTAAATTTCAATGGCAACAATGCGTATAATAGTGTAAACCGGTATAGCCAACACCATGGCAAAAATGCCGCCCAGCGATCCGGCCATGATAATCACTAAAAATATTTCCACCGGATGCGCCTTGATGCTCTTGGAGTAAATCAGCGGTTGCAATAAGATGTTATCGACCATATTACAACCCACGAAGGTGATGACTATTTTGATAATCATCGTAATGATTCCGTTGTAGTCGGGCACCGGCATGGCCAGGCAAGTAAGCGTACCGAAAATACAGCTAAGCACCGTACCCAAAAAGGGACCCAAATAGGGGATGATATTCATAAATCCGCCAAAAACTCCCATTACCAACGCATTCGGGACTCCCAGTATCCAAAGAAAAGTAGAAATGAGTATCATCATGATAATCATTTCGAGCAGCACGCCGATGAAATAGTGCGACAGCAAAGGCTTTACTTTTTCAATGATGGAAATGGTAGGCGTCGCATATTTTTGCGGTAAGAGGTTTTGTATTTGTGTTTTGATAAGTTGTTTGTCTTTTATGAAGAAGAAGGCCAGAAACAGCACAATACCTAAATTCACAAAAAACGAACCGGCGTTGGAAACAACAGTCCCAATCAAAGTCCCCAAGCCCGAGAAACTGATAAAATTTTTCAATTGCTCATTGATAAACTCCGACAAACTTTGGTCGTTCGGAATTAATCCGAGTTTTTGGATATATTCTTCCAAATGGCTGATGGGCGTTGCAAGGTCTCTGCCCACCTGGTCGAAATGAATAGAAGAAATAGTGTCTATCTGCGTAACAATAATGGGCGTCAATAAACTGAACATACCTAAGAGTACGAGAATAATCACCAAAATGGTTATAAAACTGGCCACGCCGTGCGGAATCCGGAATTTTTTGATGTTGATTTTTTCGATCAGTTTTAATAGGGGGAAACCCATAATAGCCAGTACACCTGCCAGAAACACGCAGACCAACAAGCTGCGAAAATACCATAAAGCTACTGTTATCAGTGCGACGAGTACCAATAGCCAAAAATTACGCCAAAAATTGTTATTGTTCATAAAGCAAAGATATTGTTTTTTTGTGATTTTTTAATAATCGATTTGCAGAAGGCAGGTTTTGCGGGTTGCAGACGAGGGTAAAAAAAGACAAAACGAACGCCTTCGTTTCAATTTAGAGGATAAAGTTCGTCCATGTATGGCACTTCTCCGGAAAAACAAAATGGCCTATTAGTTAAGAAACTAATCAAGCCACTTTGTACCTGGGACGGGAATCGAACCCGTACAGGCATCACTGCCCACAGGATTTTAAGTCCTGCGTGTCTACCTATTCCACCACCCAGGCAAACAGGGCGCAAAGATATTAAAAATTGTTTTAATAGAAAGAAAATCGAACGAAAAATTTCAATTCGGCATGGCTTGCAGGAAGTTTTATTACTTTTGTTGCAAATTTGGCGGTCATGGCAGCACTATCAATGGTAAAAGACGATATGGTGGTTTACCAAACCAACACCGGGGAGGTATTTAACGTATTGTTGGATAATGAAACGGTTTGGTTGAGTTTAAACCAAATGGCTGAATTATTTCAGCGCGATAAATCGGTTATATCCAGGCATATAAAAAATGTTTTCAAAGAAGGGGAATTAGTTTATGAAGCAACTGTTGCAAAAAATGCAACAGTTCAATTTGAGGGCGAAAGGCAAATTATTCGCCAAGTAGATTATTACAATCTCGATGTCATAATATCCGTAGGTTATCGCGTGAAATCGCAGCGCGGTACACAGTTCCGGATGTGGGCTACGAAAGTGTTGAAAGAATATTTATTGAAAGGCTACGCGATTCACCGGCCGGTAAGTAAAAAAGAGTTAGACGAAGTCAGGGAAGAACTCGAACAGCAAATTGAAAATTTGGAAGTCGCCGCCGAAAATCAATTTAATGAAATATATACAGCGTTAATAACATTGGTGAGTAAAAAACAGGAACCGGAAAAACCTCGTAAAATCGGATTTGTAACAAAATACCAAGACGACAAATAGTGACGAATCATATATCCATATTATCCGCTTTGTTTGAAAAGTGGTCGGGGCAACAAGTTGAGAATACGGCAGCCTTACCGGCAGCCGGTTCGCACAGGCAATACATTCGCTTGTCGGGCGGCGGGAAAACCGCTATTGGCGCCTATGGCAGCGACTTGCTCGAGAACCGTGCATTTTTCGCGATTGATAAACACTTACACAAACAAGGAATAAATGTGCCGGAACTATATGCCGTAGCCGGTGACGAGCATTATTATTTGATGCAGGATTTTGGCGATGTGTCGTTATTCGGCTTGCTGCAAAAACAATCGGAAACAGAAAATCTGCCTTTATTAAAACAAATTGTAGAACAGCTGGCTTATCTGCAAATCCGCGGCGCCGAAGGTTTTGATTTCTCGCATTGCTATCCGGTGGCGTCATTCGATCGCACTTCCGTATTTTGGGACTTGAATTATTTCAAATATTGTTTTTTGAAAACAAGCGGAGTTGATATCGATGAAGTGGCGCTTGAGCGCGATTTCAATCTACTGGCCGGCCGTTTGCTGGAAGCCGGTACGTCGTTTTTCATGTACCGCGATTTCCAAAGCCGTAATATTATGGTACAGGGCGGAAAACCCGGATTTATCGATTTTCAGGGAGGCCGCCGCGGCCCGTTGCAGTACGATTTGGTATCGTTTCTTTTTCAGGCGAAAGCCGGTTTCTCCGAAAATTTGCGCGAAAATTTACTGCAACATTATTTGAATACCGTTGAAAAATATATTCCGGTAAATAAGGAAGAATTTATTCGCTACTATTATTTGTTTGTCCTGTTCCGCACGTTGCAGGTTTTGGGTGTTTACGGCCTTCGCGGCCTTGTGGAACGGAAACAACATTTTATCGAAAGCATTCCTTTTGCTTTGCAAAATGCGCAATGGCTGTTCGAAAGCGGGAAGTTACAGGCGCCGGATACGCCGTATTTATTTGAACTACTGACACAAATTCAAAATTCAAAATTCAAGGATTCTGCAACAACTATCGTAGCATCCGGAATCCGGCATCCGGAAGCTATACTGACGGTGCAACTAACCAGTTTTTCGTACAAAAACGGTTATCCGGAAGACGATAGCGATAATGGCGGCGGGTATGTATTCGATTGCCGCGGGCTGAACAATCCGGGGCGTGTGCCGGATTTGCGCGGCTACACCGGCCTTGACGCTTGCATTGCCGGCTATTTGGAACAACATTCGCAAGTCGAAGCATTTTTGCAGCCGGTGTTTGCGTTGATCGCTCTTTCGGTCGATAATTATTTAGCGCGTGGATTTTTGCATTTAGCCGTATCGTTCGGATGCACCGGCGGACAGCACCGTTCGGTATATTGCACCGAACGCGCCGCTGCTTATTTGCGAAAAAAATACCCAACGGTAAATGTGCATGTGACACACCGCGAATTGCAGCAATGCAAATCAACAAATAATCAAATCAACAAATAACCCGCGGTATGAAAGCCATGATTTTTGCCGCCGGATTAGGTACGCGCCTGCAACCACTCACCGACCATTGCCCGAAAGCCTTGATAGAAGCGGCCGGAAAACCGTTGTTGCAGCATTGCATTGAAAAGTTGAAAGCGGCCGGAGCGGACGAAATCATTGTCAATGTCCACCATTTTGCCGATATGGTGGAAGATTTTCTGAAAAAACATCATTCCTTCGGCCTGCATATTGAAATCTCCGATGAACGCGCCGCCTTGCTCGACACCGGCGGCGGATTGAAAAAAGCCGTATGGTTTTTCAATGACGGGAAGCCCTTCTTACTGCATAACGTCGATATTTTTTCGAATATTGATTTGCAGGATTTTTATCAATCGCACGTGAAATCGGGCGCCGTGGCGACGTTGGCATGCAACTGCCGCGAGAGTTCGCGTTATTTTTTATTCGATGACGAACGGCGTTTATGCGGATGGGAAAACGTGAAAACCGGCGAGCAAAAAATGGTTGTAAAAAATCACGAACCGTTAACGCGCCTTGCTTTTGGCGGCATTCACGCGATAAGTCCCGCTATTTTTGAATTTTTTCCTAAAGAAGAGAAATTTTCTATTGTTGATTATTACTTGCAACTTGCCTCGCTGCACTCCATCACGGCTTATACACACGACACATTACAATTTTTAGACGTGGGAAAACCGCAACAGTTAGCAGAAGCCACACTTTTTTCTACATAGTGAAGAAAAGTGTGCATTCTTTTCAATGCGCTGTTTTATAGTCTTTTTCGGTCTTTTCTCGCGATAAGAATGACATTCCTTATTATACATCCTGCCGCTTGATTTTTATTACGGCATACGCTGCGGTATATATTGATATTTAACACTTTTTGTATATTTTTTGTAATTTTTCACATAAAAATTTTCTAAAATAATGTTAAATTTTTAAGTCCTTTTCGCTTATTCTGGGCTAATGGCAAGATTTTTGCGGGTAAACGAATTGCAAAGACCGTTTATACAAGTTACAATTATCATATTTACTTACCTTATTAAAACAAAAAAATTATGGAAAACATGTTTATTGCCACCGTGAAAGACGCTGTAAAAAACTGGTGGGTGTCGTTAGTTCTGGGTATTTTGCTTATCGCTGTCGGTATTCTTATCTTGTGTATGCCGGCCGAAAGCTATGTAACCATGAGTATTATGTTCAGTGTTTTCTTGTTTGTTGCCGGGATTATGGAAATCGTATTTGCGGCAAGCAACAGGAAAATTCTTACCGGATGGGGCTGGTACCTTGCAAGCGGTATATTAGACTTGCTGATTGGTATAGCGCTTATTTCTATTCCCGCCTTGCCGATGGTGATGATTCCTATGCTGGTTATATTCTGGCTGATGTATAAGGGATTCTCCGCTATCGGATTTTCAATCGATTTAAGCCACTATAAAGTGAAAGGCTGGGGTTGGTTGCTCACGTTCGGCATTTTGCTTACATTGCTTTCGATAGCGATGCTGTTCGAACCGGTAACGGCTGCTATAACGGTGGTTTATCTGGCCTCGTTTGCTTTTATGCTGGCCGGTATTTTCCGTGTTGTGCTCGGCTTCAAACTAAAAAGCCTGCATGGCAACTATAAAAAAGCAATGGACAGAATCGACGAAATCAGAGAGACGGTGAACAACCGCTAAACAAACATTGTTTTCCTTTTAAGCAAGGGGTTCCCGCTTCGGTTTGGGAACCCTTTTTAAATGCAATGAATTATTCAGAGATAGCAAATTTTCTAAGGAAAACCATATCTTTGTACCATTGAAACCCAAATCTTATATGCAAAAATGAGTAAAGACACTGTCATTTTTATTATAGAAGCTGCGTATTTCCTCGTGGCATTGGCTACCGTGATAAAAATTATTGTAGATACGCGGAACCCTGTAAAATCATTAGCATATATCTTATTTGTAGTGTTTGTGCCGGTTATTGGCATTGCGGTGTATCTTTCGATAGGAGTGAATTACCGGAAGCGAAAATTCTATAAACAAAAAGGGACCGAAAATGCCGTTTTGTATGAGGAATTGAAGAGATATATCAATCAACACTCCGAAAAAGAAATAGCAGATCATCCCGAATTATACGGCGAACAGGCAAACACCGTCCGCATGTTGCTGCGCGAATCGGTATCGCCATTGGCTTCGACAAAAGAATTAAAATTGCTGATAAACGGCGAACAGAAGTTCCCCGAAGTTATCAAGGCCATGCAAGCGGCCAAACATCATATCCATATTGAATATTACATCTACAACGACGATGAAATAGGAAATGCGCTGAAAGACATGATGATTGCCAAAGCAAAGGAAGGCGTTAAAGTGCGGTTTATTTACGATGATTTCGGCAGCCATATTATCCGCAAACGGATAGTGCCGGCATTGCAGGCAGCCGGTGTCGAGGTTTATCCGTTCTATAAAATCAGGCTTTTTGCATTGGCCAATCGCTTGAATTATCGTAATCACCGGAAAATTATTATTGTGGACGGCGATACGGCTTTCATCGGCGGTATAAATGTGGACGATCGTTACATCAACTCCGGGAAAAACGAACTCTTTTGGCGCGACACACACATGATGTTGAAAGGAAATGCCGTAGCCTCGCTTCAATATATATTTATGACCGATTGGCATTTTTGCACGAATGACGAAAAGGAATTTCGTGTAAAACCTTGTTATTTTCCGTTCGACCACACGGAAGCGCCCGTGAATCATGTGCAAATTGCCGCCAGCGGCCCCGACAGTACCAGCGCCGATATTATGCTGTCGTGTGTCGGCGTAATTGTCAAAAGCAAGCAACGCCTCTACATGACCACGCCTTATTTTATCCCGAACGAAACCATTGTCGATGCTATTAAATTCGCCGCTTTAGGCGGTGTCGATGTGCGCTTGCTTGTGCCCGGCATTTCCGATAGCCGCTTTGTAAACGCCGCTTCGTGTTCTTATTATGAAGAATTGCTGCAGGCCGGCGTGCGCATTTATCGTTACCAAAAAGGATTTGTACACGCCAAGACCATGGTTTCCGACTATAATCTGGCCGTAATAGGCACGGCCAACATGGATATCCGAAGCTACGACCTGATGTTCGAAGTAAATGCGCTGGTGTTCAGTGGCGAAATGAATGAACAGCTCTGCGAGGCATTCTTCAATGATTTAAAAGATAGTAAAGAAATCACTTATGATGAATGGAAACAGCGTTCTAAATGGAAACAGTTTGGAGAATTGTGCGCCCGGCTCTTATCGCCGATGTTATAAAAACGGAATGAAAAATGTATATTGATATTAAATAAATTTATAAAATATGACAAATCCAACAAATACAATAGAAAAAGGCAGCAGCAAAACCTATGAAAAAGTAATATTTGCGGTTACCCTAATAAGTTTTTTAAGCGCTTGTGCATTGGCAATTGCTGTATTATGGAAACAGGGAAGCTATGAAACGTCGTTACCGGTGAGTTTCTTTATGAGTCCTATCTTTTGGGTCATAGCCACCGCGGTAACAATCTGGTATATTTATGAATTCGGGTTTCCACGTACAAAAAATCGCAACACGGACGGCTCCGGCAAAACAATACTTGCGACATTATCTATGTTTGTGCCTTTTTTCGTGGGTTTTATCGTAGGATTGGCTGCCTACTATCTGCTGTATTGGCTTTCGGTACTGTTCATGGCATCTATCGGCTACATACTTATTGCAGCGATTATAGCGTTAGCTATTTTTGTTACCATATTTTTAAGTCGGTTGGTATTTAAACCAAAAGAAGACCGTTATCGCCAATTATTTCTTTTCTTATCTTTACTCGGAGCTATAGCGTTGTTGATATTATCCATATGGTGGATAACAGGGACGAAAGCTTAAGTATTCGTCCCTGCATCGATTGTTTTATATACGCCAATTTCATTTAATACGGGGCAAGCTAAAGCTTCTTCGATATCAATTTTTAGTTTGCGGGCTTTTACCGCAGGAAAGCGGAGTATGCGCTTGTAGCCTATCGTCGTTTGTTTATCTATTGCCAGCCATGTTTTACCATCAAAATAAGATACGGAGAAACGTTTGATTCGTTGGCCTAATGCAATGTACTCCTGCAGCACAATGCAATTAAATTCCTTTTCAGAAGCTAAATCGATTTCAATGCTTGCTGTGCGGACGTCGTTGTTGGTCGCCCAATAACTCTCGGTGTTTCCATCTGTCAACTTGTTGGCTGCAAAATTTTTCCCGCGTGTATTGCTCGCTTTTACGGTTGTATTCAACGCCATATTTTCAGCAAACGATTCGTCGAGTGCTGCACGCCATTCTATCAGCCGTGCCGAATCGTTCGGATGGATGCGCCCGCTCCGGTCGGGTGGAACATTCAATAACAAATTGGCATTGCGCCCCACCGAGGTATAATAAATAGATAACAATTCATCTACCGTTTTTACTTTGTCATCTGTTTCGGGGCTGTAGAACCATCCGGGGCGAATGGATACATCGACTTCCGCCGGAATCCATTTTTCGCCATTCATATTTCCCGCATTAAGCGTATCGGAAGGAGGAGCTCCATATCCCGGCGTAAATCCTGTTACATTCAAAGTTGACCAGTTGGTCATGCCGGCAACACCGCGTTCGTTTCCCACCCAGCGGCAACCGGGCCCCACATCGCTGAAGATAACAGCATGTGGTTGATGTTCGTAAATCGTTTTATGAAACAATGCCCAGTCGTATTCCTGCCGTTTCCCGTTGGGCCCTTCGCCACAAGCGCCATCAAGCCATTGTTCGAATAGGTCGCCATAGCTGCGCAATACTTCTCCAAGCGTGTTGGCAAATACTTGATTATATTCCGGCGTGCCGTAAGTCGGATGATTCCGGTCCCAAGGCGAAAGGTAAACGCCGAATTTTAAATGATACTCTTTGCATGCGGCTGACAATTCGCGTAGCACATCGCCCTGTCCGTTTTGCCATTTACTTTCACGCACCGTATGAGCGCTGTATTTGCTTGGCCACAGGCAAAATCCGTCGTGATGCTTGGCGGTGATGATAATGCCTTTTAGTCCGGCTGCTTTGGCAATGCGCGCCCACTGGCGACAGTCCAAATGTGTCGGATTGAATACTTGCGGATGTTCTTTCCCATCGCCCCATTCCACGTTTGTAAAGGTGTTCGGCCCAAAGTGGACAAACATGTATTGTTCTAATTGCTGCCATGCCAATTGTTCTTTTGTAGGAACGGGGCCGTAAGCTGCCGGAGGCGTTTCGTCGGATTGACAAGCGGCCGCTATTATGGCCGATAAGAAAAGGAAATAAATAGATTTCATAGTCGGGAGGTTATCATTTCATTTGGCAAGGTAAGAATTATTTTATTTTTCAACAATTTTTGAAGTTGTTTAAAGGTGCAAATAGTGATTGTTCATTGCCGTTGCTTTTAAGCAACGGATTAAGAATAAATAACTATTTTTGTAAAAACATATCCAAACGGTTGAAAATCTTGAAACTCGAAATAATAAACCTGAAACTAAAAGAACATGAATCTCAAAATCTATCAAGTCGATGCGTTTACCGATAAAATTTTCGGTGGAAATCCGGCGGCGGTGTGTCCGCTCGAACAATGGTTGCCTGATGTATTGTTGCAACAAATAGCGACGGAAAATAACTTATCGGAAACGGCCTTTTATATCAAAAAAGACGACGAATATCATATCCGCTGGTTTACGCCGAACATTGAAGTGGATTTGTGTGGACATGCCACCTTGGCTACCGCGTTTGTGTTATTTCATTTCGAAAATCATATATCGTCAGAAATTCATTTTTATTCCGAACGAAGTGGAAAACTTACGGTGCGCCGGCAAGGCGACTGGTTAACGTTGAATTTTCCCACAGACACATTGGAAAGAATTTCGTTAAACGAAGAGCTATCCGCCTGTTTTGATGTGCAAGCGCAGGAAGTCTATAAAGGAAAAACAGATTACATGCTGGTGTTCGATTCCGAAGCGCAGATACGGAATATACAAGCTGATTTCCGGAAAGTAGGCGCTTTGCCGGTGCGTGGTGTGATTGTTACAGCCAAAGGCGAACAATGTGATTTTGTGTCGCGTTTTTTCGGCCCGCAATCGGGCGTGGACGAAGACCCTGTGACCGGATCGGCGCACACTACGCTCATTCCTTATTGGACAAAAAAGTTAGGAAAAACGGAAATGAGTGCTATGCAGCTATCTTCCCGTGTTGGCTATCTCCGCTGTAAATATCTTAATGAAAGAGTCGAAATCAGCGGACAAGCACGAGCTTATATGAAAGGAGAAATTAGTCTGAACGAAGAATTATGTGTTATAAATGATGAACCCGCCTGAATGGTACAGTCGGGCAGGTGGCGCGAAGCGCGTGTCTTTGTCATTTCGAGCCTGCCCGACGTTGTCATTCTGAGCGAAGCGAAGAATCTGTAAATGGAATAAAGGTACAAGGTAAAAGGGGGGGTAGGGAAAGAAAAGTCGCCATTATTTCAATATCCGATATCTTATATCCGGTATCCAAAATCACAGATTCTTCGCTTCGCTCAGAATGACAAGTGAGGTTACAATATCCAAAATCCAGTATCTAAAATCCAATATCTATTCAGCCTTGAAAAGATAATCGCTCAGGGTTTGCAGGGCGCGTTTTTTATCTTCGGCTTTTACCAGCAATGAAATATTGTAATTACTTCCACCGTAGGAAATCATCCGCACGGGAATATCTTTGAGTGCATTTACGGCGCGGGCTTCGAAACCTACATTGTCCCATTGCAAATCGCCCACCACGCAAATAATTACCAAGTCTTCATCTACCGTAACAGTACTCACTTTTTTGAGTTCCGCTACAATTTCGGGCAAACGTTTTTTATTATCTATCGTAACGGATACGCCGACTTCCGAAGTAGTAATCATATCAATCGGCGTTTGGTATTTTTCGAAAATCTCGAACACTTTTCGCAGAAAACCATACGCCAATAACATGCGTCCAGATTTAATACGAATCGCCGTGATGCCGTCTTTTGCGGCAATCGCCTCGATTTTTCCGCGCTCCATATTGTTCGAAATCAAGGTGCCGGGCGCTTCGGGCTGCATAGTATTGAGCAGGCGTACCGGAATGTTGTTCAACTTGGCCGGAAGAATACAGGTTGGGTGCAGGATTTTTGCTCCGAAATAAGCCAACTCCGCCGCTTCTTCAAAGTGTAAATTTCGTACCGGCGATGTTTTATCCACCATGCGCGGGTCGTTGTTGTGCATGCCGTCGATATCCGTCCAGATTTGAATTTCTTCGGCTGCTATTGCTGCTCCGATGAGCGAGGCGGAATAGTCGCTGCCGCCGCGCTCCAAATTATCGATTTCGTCTTGATGATTACGACAAATAAAACCTTGTGTGATATAAATATCTGCATCTTTATTTTGACTTAATAAAACAGCTAATTTTTCCTTGATAATGGCTGGTTCAGGCTCCTTGTTGCGGTCGATGCGCATAAAATCCAAGGCCGGAAGCAATACGGATTTCACGCCGTTCTCCAACAAATAATGATGCATCATATTGGAGGACATTAACTCGCCTTGTGCCAACAAAATTTTTTCTTCTACCGTTGTAAACGGCTTCTCGCTTAATGAACGAATAGTCGCAAAAATATTTTTCAGCATCTCATTCGTTTTCTTTTTATATTCTTCGATAGAAAATAATTCATCAACTACCGCACGATACTTTTGTTCTAAAGTGTTTACCACTTCGTTAGCACCCGTTGGATTTGCCGTATGCAAATAACCGGCAATTTCTACCAGCGTGTTGGTCGT
>JAVBOD010000025.1:0-15253 GCA_031551045.1 Bacteroidales bacterium | reverse complement strand
TTAGGCTGTTTGGGCAAAATTTTGTAACTTTGAACCCTTAAAAATTTTAGATTAATTTATGTTGACAGAAAACGAGAAAAAACAAGCGGTAGAGAATTACTCCGCGGATAGTATTCAGGTTTTGGAAGGTTTGGAAGCGGTACGCAAACGCCCTTCCATGTATATCGGCGATGTGGGTTCGCGCGGCTTGCACCATTTGGTCTATGAAGTGGTGGACAACTCCATTGACGAAGCCTTGGCCGGCTATTGTAAAAATATAGAAGTAATCATTAACGAAGATAACTCCATTACTGTAATCGACGATGGACGCGGGATTCCGGTAGGGTGGCACGAGAAGGAAAACAAATCGGCGCTCGAAGTGGTGCTCACCGTGTTGCATGCCGGCGGTAAATTCGACAAAGGAAGTTACAAAGTTTCCGGCGGCTTGCACGGCGTCGGGGTTTCTTGTGTGAACGCGCTTTCCATCCATTTCCGGGCGGAAATTCATCGCGAGGGGAAAATATTTGTACAGGAATACAGCAAAGGGATTCCACTATCCGAAGTCACGGAAATCGGCGTTACCGAACGTACCGGCACTACCATTACCTTTAAACCCGATACGGAAATCTTTGCGTTGACCTCGGAATATAATTACGATATTTTGGCTACCCGTTTACGCGAATTAGCATTTTTGAATAAAGGCATTCATCTGACGATTACTGATAAGCGTGAATTGATAGAGCAGGAGGGAAGCGAGGAAACGCCCGGCAGCGAAACAAAAAAATACCGCGAGGATCATTTTTACTCGGAAACAGGCTTGTTGGAGTTTGTGTCTTTCCTCGACGGAACACGCGAAAAATTGACGGAAAAACCGATTTATTTGGAAACCGATAAAGGCGGCATTCCGGTGGAAGTAGCCATGCAATATAACAATGGCTTCAGCGAAAATGTACACTCTTACGTGAATAATATCAACACTATTGAGGGTGGTACGCATCTTTCGGGTTTTCGCCGCGGGCTGACTACCACGCTGAAAGCTTTTGCCGATAAAAACGGAATGTTGGCGAAACTGAAATTTGAAATAGACCCGGCCGACTTCCGCGAAGGGTTGACGGCGGTGATTTCCGTGAAAGTGGCCGAGCCGCAATTCGAAGGACAAACCAAAACAAAATTAGGCAACAGTGAAGTAACGGCTGCCGTATCGCAAGCCGTCAGCACAGCTTTGGACAATTACTTGGAAGAAAATCCGAAAGATGCCAAACAAATCATAGATAAGGTGATTTTGGCAGCTACGGCACGCCATGCAGCCCGCAAAGCACGCGAGATGGTGCAGCGCAAAACCGTGATGTCAGGCTCCGGATTGCCCGGTAAATTAGCCGACTGCTCCGACCGCGACCCTGCAAAATGCGAAATATACTTAGTCGAAGGGGACTCGGCAGGCGGAACCGCCAAGCAAGGCCGCGACCGTATGTTTCAAGCCATTCTGCCGCTCCGCGGTAAAATCCTGAACGTGGAAAAAGCCATGGAACACAAAGTGTTTGAAAGCGAAGAAATTCGTAATATCTACACCGCGCTGGGCGTAACCATCGGCACGGAAGAAGACAGCAAAGCGCTGAACTTAGCGAAACTTCGCTACCACAAAATTGTAATCATGACCGATGCCGACGTGGACGGAAGCCATATTGCGACACTGATTATGACCTTCTTCTTCCGCCACATGCAAGACCTTATTATGAACGGATATTTGTATATTGCAACACCTCCGTTATTCCTGGTGAAAAAAGGAAAAGAAGAACAATATTGCTGGAACGACGAAGAACGCATACAGGCTATCGAAAAGATAGGGAAAGGAAAAGATACCGGTGTGCACGTGCAACGCTACAAAGGTTTGGGAGAAATGAATGCCGAACAATTGTGGAATACCACCATGAATCCTGAGAACCGCATATTGCGTCAGGTGACTATTGAAAATGCTGCCGAAGCCGACCGTATTTTCTCGATGTTAATGGGCGACGAAGTACCGCCTCGCCGTGAATTTATTGAAACACATGCAAAATATGCAAATATTGACGCGTAAATATAATACGATGGGAGTGCGATATATCGCGCTCCTGTTGTTTTTTATGCTTGTTGCGGTGGCATTACAAGCTCAAGTAGGTGCTATTCCTGCTTCTCATGAAATAATGGCTAAAGAGGATACCGTACCTGTAAAGGAACGCCTGAAAGTGTTAGAGTTAGACGATGCCGATATTAGCTTGGACGAAGAAGAAGGCGAAGCTCTGTCTGACGAATTGGAAACATTGCTTATTGATGGAGTAGAGGTTCCTTCTCATGCACTTTACAAAATGTGGACCAACGTATTGGTCAATCCTTATAATATTCGCTTAGTTGACAAAACCGACACGACCACTCTTAGCCTTGCCGGTTATTGCCATCCGCTTACTAAAAACAATAATTTCCCGCGCCATGTAACTTCAGAATTCGGTTTCCGGCGTGGCTTCCGGCATCATTACGGAATAGACCTGAAACTGAATACCGGGGATTCGGTATTTTGTGCATTCGACGGCATGGTACGTATTGCGAGGCGAGGTAAAGCATACGGTAATTATGTAGTAGTGCGTCACAATAATGGATTGGAAACAGTATATGCCCACCTGAGTAAAATTACCGTGAATGTCAATCAAGTAGTAAAAGCCGGCGATATGCTTGGAAAAGGTGGCAGCACCGGACGTTCAACAGGGCCGCATTTGCATTATGAACTGCGCTACCTGGGCGTTCCCATCCCTCCTCGCGAGTTGATCGATTTCGATCATTATTGTGTGAAAAGCGACACGCTCTTACTCACGGCGCAGCAATTCAACTATATCAAAGAAATTGAAAAAGTTCGTTTTTGGACGGTCAAAAAAGGCGATACGTTAGGCCGAATTGCCCAAAGAACGGGGACTTCGCTCACCCGCCTTTGCCAATTGAATAATTTGAGGAAAACATCGATTATCCGGGTGGGGCAGCGAATACGTTATACATAGCACTTACTATAAAACCCTCGCAGAAATTAATTCTAAGAGGGTTTTTTAGGGCTTGGGGCAAACATTTTTTCTATTCAATATACACTTCGAGCAAACGGGTATTTCCCGAAGGAATCAACATAAAGTTGTCTATCGCCGCAGGAATCAATATAGTCTCGCCTTTGCTTATTTTTTCGGAACCTTGCGCATATTTCACGGTAACATCTCCGTGTAAACACATATATACCACAAACGTGTCTTTCTCGGAAAAATCGCGCTCGCAGGAGTTTTCTATCGTTAACAAATTCGTCGTAAAATAAGGACAAGTCGCTAAGTTCACAGCTTTACCTTTTTCCGGTTTATAAGGCGTTTTGCAATCTTCATGATAACGATAATCCAACACGTCAATGGCTAAATCGAGGTGCATTTCGCGTGCCGTGGCGGGATTATTCTCACGCCCCCAATCATATACGCGGTAAGTGATGTCGGAGGTTTGCTGGATTTCCGCAAGAACGACGCCTTTACCGATAGCATGAATACGGCCTGCCGGAATGAAAAATACATCGCCCGGCGAAACTTTTTCGAAATGCAATACTTCCTGCAAGCTGCCGTTTTGCGTGCGTTCATACAATTCCTGCGCCGACAGGTTGCGATTGAACCCCACATACAAACCGGCTCCGGGTGCGGCGTCCAGCACATACCACATTTCGGTTTTTCCGTACGCATCGTGCCGCTCCAGCGCCGTAGCATCGTCGGGATGTACCTGTACCGACAAGGTTTCCGAAGCATCTATCAATTTTATCAACAACGGAAATTCCACGCCGAATTGTTCATACACTTTTTCTCCGACCAATTCGCCCAAATAAATTTCAATCAATTCTTCCAAACTGTTGCCTTTCAAAAAACCATTGCTCACCGCCGACACGTTTCTCTGTACGGCCGACAGTTCCCAGCTCTCGCCTATTTTTTTATCTTCGGGAAAAGGCTTGTTCCACAATCGTTGCAATTTATTGCCGCCCCACACGGTTTCTTTGGCAATGGGCTTGAATTTAAAAGGATAAAGAGTCGTCATAAATATATTCTTTATTACAAAAGTAGGAAAAATATGGTATGCATTGAAATTTTAGTAAATTTGCCGAATAAAACCATCTATCCATCATGTTAATCATAGGAATAGCCGGGGGCACCGGCTCCGGAAAAACCACCGTAGTAAGCAAAATCAAAACGTTATTACCCGCAAAAGAAGTCGTTATATTATCGCAGGACGCCTACTACAAAGACAATAGCCACCTTCCGCTGGAAGAACGTCAGGAATTGAATTTCGACCATCCCGATTCGCTGGATTTCGATTTATTGGTTAAACACATCAAAACGTTGAAGTCAGGTCAGGCAATTGAAGAACCGATTTATTCGTATCTCACCTGCACGCGCTCCAAGGAAACCATTCACATAGAGCCTTGCCATGTGGTTATTATCGAAGGGATTTTGATTTTTACACGGCCGGAATTGCGAAAATTAATGGACATTAAAGTGTTTGTGGATGCCGATGCCGACGACCGGCTGGGGCGTGTTATTTGCCGCGATATGCTGGAGCGCGGACGTTCTGTCGATAAAGTGCTCGAACGGTACGAAAAAACGGTAAAACCGATGCACCTGCAATTTATCGAACCGTCGAAACGCTACGCCGATATTATTATGCCGCAAGGCGGGCACAATCAGGTAGCGATTGATATTCTGACCGGTACTATCGAGAAATTTTTGAAGACAAAATAAGAAATCGCCTTTGTCATGCAGAATCCTTCGGCTTCGCTCAGGATAAAAAAACATAAAATTCAAAGTTTTAATTACTAATCAACTAACAAATGTTGGATAAAATCAATACCGGCGATGTATTATTCATAGACATCGAAACCGTTCCGCAACAATCCGCATTCGATGGTCTTCCGGATGATTTGCAAGCATTATGGGACAGGAAATCCAACTATTTCCGCGAAAAAGAACAAACGGCTTCCGACGTTTACCAACGTGCCGGTATTTATGCGGAATTCGGAAAAATTATTTGTATCTCCGCCGGCTTTGTGCACACACGGCAAGGCGTGAAAACGTTTCGTGTAAAATCGTTTTATGGCGATGATGAAAAATTGATATTGGAAAATTTTGTCCAGTTGCTTCAATCCTTCTTCCGGAAAAATAAGAATGCAAGGCTTTGCGCCCACAACGGCAAGGAGTTTGATTTTCCGTATATTTCCCGCCGGTTGCTCATAAACAATATGAAACTGCCGAAAGTGCTGGATGTAGCTGGCCTGAAACCGTGGGAAGTGCCGTTTTTGGATACTTTGGAATTATGGAAATTCGGCGATTATAAAAATTATACCTCGCTTCTACTATTGGCGACTATCATGGGCATCCCGACTCCGAAAGACGATATCGACGGCAGCCAGGTGGCCGATGTGTATTACAAGGAAAAAGATATTATGAGGATTGTGCGCTATTGCGAGAAAGATGCCTTTACGGTTGCGCAATTATTTTCGCGTTTCAAAGGAGAATTGTTGATAGATACGATGGAACGGGCTGGGTGAAACAGTTGGCATTGCGCCGTAGGCAATAATAAACGCCGACATTGTCAGGAGGAATAACGAAGCAATCTCTAATAATGAACAAGGCATGCCTTGTCATTCTGAACGAAGTGAAGAATCTGTATTTTTGCAAACTTTCCGACCATAGATTCTTCACTTTGTTCAGAATGACAAGAAAAGTATCGGAATGACAAGAAAAACAACTACCAGCATCTAAATCAGGTATCTGATATCCAACATCAAAACATATAGCATGAGGGAATAAACTGTCTTAACGGGATGAGATTGCTTCGCTTCGCTCGCAATGGCGGCTAATCCAACTTCACCACGGTAATTCCGGCGCCGCCGAATTCTACGTGTTCGTCTTCTACAGAAGCCACTCCGCCGAAAGTTCGTAATAGTTTACGGATTTCTTCACGCAAAATGCCGTTTCCTTTTCCGTGCAAAATTCGCACTTCGGAAGCGCCGACCATAAAGGCATCGTCCATAAAGCGCATGACGTTATCCAATGCTTCTTCGGCGCGTTGCCCACGGACATCGATGGTGGGCTTAAAAGCTAATTTACGTTCCGAAAGTCCGCGTGAAAGTTCCGATGATACTACCGGCGCGCGGCGTATTTCTTTTTTAAATTCATTATTGGAAACCCGCTCCAAGCGTTCCAACGGAAGATTTGTAATCATACTTCCGAAGCCCACCGAGGCTTGATCGCCGGATAGTTTGAGAATTTCGCCCAAGGCATCTTGCCCTTTCAAGCGCACTTTGTCGCCTTTTTGAAAAGCGGCTTCTTTTTCTTTCCGTACAGGTTCCTGTTCTTTTGTTTCTTTGGGTTGCCGTTGCGCGCGCCGCTCCTGTCGCCGTTTCAATTGCTCCATTTTTTGAGCAATTTTCTTTTCCGTCTCATCCTGCCCGTCCGACTGCAATTGTTTTTTCAGTTCGTCAACATCTTTCCGGGCGGCTTTGGTGCGTTCTTTCTCGGCCTGCGCTTCTTTTATTTCCAGAATAGTACGTTCAATCCGTTTATTCGTATCGGCCAATAAAGCGGCCGCTTCATCGCGTGCTTGCTGCAAGATATTTTTACGCATCTGCCGTATTTCGGCTAATTCGTTTTCATAGCGTGTAGTGACGTCCGTCAGGTGTTTGTCGGTTTCCTTGATGCGTGAGCGTTTTTCTTCCCAATAGCGTTTATTCCGTGCAATATCGCGCAAGTTCCGTTCGATATTTACGTATTGTTCTCCCGCTTTTTCTTCCGCCAACTTCACCACGTCTTCCGGTAACCCTATTTTCCGCGCCAGTTCAAAGGCAAAGGAATTTCCCGGAACGCCGGTTTCCAAGCGGAACAAAGGCTGGATTTTCTGCACGTCGAACTGCATGGCGCCGTTCACTACGCCGGCATTGGTGGCTGCGTAATATTTCAGATTCGTGTAGTGCGTTGTAATCACGGCAAAAGTACTGCGTTCATTCAACTTTGTAAGCACCGATTCAGCAATGGAGCCGCCGGCCGCCGGTTCGGTGCCCGTGCCGAATTCGTCAATCAATACGAGTGTCTTATTCGTTGCATTTTTTAGGAAAAATTTCATGTTATACAAATGCGAACTGTAAGTGCTCAAATCGTTTTCCAACGATTGTTCGTCGCCGATATCAATGAAGATATCATTGAACAAACCCATTTCGGAATTTTCCGAAGCCGGAATCAGGAAGCCGCATTGCAACATGTATTGCAACAGTCCGACTGTTTTCAGGCAGACGGATTTTCCGCCGGCATTGGGGCCGGAAATCAACAGGATATGTTTTTCGGACGTGAGATGCAAATCGAGCGGCACAATTTTTTTCTGTTCTTTTCGTAATGCATCCTCTAATAAGGGATGCCGCGCTTTCTGCAAATTTATTCGTTGTTCGCCGCTAAGCAAAGGCTTCACAGCGCTCATCGAAACAGCAAGGTGTGCTTTCGCCATAATAAAATCAATCTCACATAGAAAATCGGCCGTCGCTTTTACCTCGTCCAAATAAGGCCGCAGGAAGTTGGAAAAAGCTTGCAAAATCTTGATGATTTCGCGTTGTTCGGCATATTGCAATTCTTTAATTTCATTATTCAACTCCACCACCGCCAAGGGCTCAATGAAGACTGTTTTTCCGGTAGCCGATTCGTCATAGACCAATCCTTTCAGTTTTCGTTTATTAGCAGCCGCAATCGGAATCACCATACGTCCGTCGCGCACGGAAACAGCCGCTTCGTCATCGACCACTCCCTCGGCTTGAGCGGCTTTCAGAATGGTTTGAATTTTTCGCGACACTTGCGATTGTTTTTCGGACAACGCACGGCGCACTTGATGCAATTCCGGCGAGGCATTATCGCGTATCGCCCCGTGTTTATCCAGAATGCCGTCTATACGCTGCAATATGGCGGGATATACCGTTACAGTGGCGATTAGTTCTTTCAGAAAAGGATAGTGTGTTTCTTCCGTTTTTTGGAAGAATTTCAGAATGGCCGTTACCGTATCCAAAGCCCGCTTCAAATCGGCCAATTCCACCGGTTCCAGATAAGTTCCTTCAATATGTGCATCTTTCAAAAACGGCAACACATCGACATAGCCCGAATCGGGAAACCCTTCTTCCATCATCAGGATATTGCGCATCTCGTGGGTTTGCGACAGGCGTTTTTCCAGTTCATTCATCGACGTTGCAAAACCGGCTGCATGTATTTTTTCACGTCCGGTGTCCGTTGCACAACGATTGGCCGCCCATTCGCGGATGCGGTCGATTCCTATTTTCTGTTCAAAATTATCCGGATACAACATGATGAATTACAATGTCTGTTTGGGCAATTTCACTAAGAAACAAGCTCCACCTAATACAGACGAAGTATATTCAATTGTCCCGCCTTTTCGGTTGATGATATTTTTCGAGATAGCCAATCCTAAGCCGCTGCCACTGGTTTTAGTCGTAAAATTTGGCGTAAATAAATTACGCTGCATTTCGGGTTTTACGCCAGGGCCATTATCTTCTACGGTTATATAATAAAACCGGTCCACTTCCCGTAACGACACACGGATACGCCCGTCGGGCTTATCGTCCAGCGCTTGAATGGCATTTGTAATTAGATTTACAAAAACGCGTACCAACTGGTCTCGACGCCCTACCACAAAAGCATTTTCAACATCAGAAAGTAGTTCAAAAGAAATATTCGTGCGATTGTCAAACAATGATTTTTGTTCTCTCAACACGGCATTCATTTCCACTTGTGTGGGCATGTCTAACTTCGATT
The DNA here is from genome assembly GCA_031551045.1 of Bacteroidales bacterium. Taxonomy (GTDB): domain Bacteria; phylum Bacteroidota; class Bacteroidia; order Bacteroidales; family UBA932; genus JAVBOD01. The sequence goes on along the minus strand of JAVBOD010000025.1, from coordinate 6,431 downwards.
TTGCAAAGTTAGAAAACTCGCTGGCCGTACGTGACATTGTTTCTATTTGTTCTAATAATGAAGTTGCCAAGGCGTCAAAACGGTCTTGCCAACCTTCTTTATTTTCTTTTTTCATGCGCATTAAATGCTGAATGCTTAAGCGCATGGGAGTCAATGGATTTTTAATTTCATGGGCAATTTGCCGGGCCATTTCACGCCAGGCGCTTTCACGTTCGTTCTGTGCTATTTTTTTTGAACTTTCTTCAATCACATCAATCATGTGATTATAAGCATATACCAAATCGCCCAATTCGTCGTTTTGTTTGTAATTAATATATTCCAACTTCTTTGAAAGGCGGAATTTACGCATATTATGCCTGATTAATCGTAACGGCTGCGATATGTTATTCGAAAGCGTCAGCCCGACTAACAATACTAATATCAACAACAAAATATGAACATTCACAATAGCTGTAATCACGTTGGACATATCGTTCTCCCTGACTACTTTTTGTGTAAAATAGGGAATATTGGCATAGCCTATCAATTCCGCATTTTTGTTGTAGATAGGTGCATACATGGAATAGTAATCTTCTTTTCCGATAGCATCTTGATGAACGTAACGGGTAGGCACTTGTTTGGCGAAACTGGCTATAGCCTTACTATTCATCCGTGTACTTTGCAGTTGCCGTTCAAAAATTTCGGGCCGGGAGGATACGTATAGTTTCCCCGATGAATCGTACAGGTTAATATCTACGTGCAAGCTATTCGATAAGCGCATCAAATTGTAAAATATCACTTCGGCGTCTTCTTCTCTGAATTCGTCATGCGTGCTCAAGTAGTCGTCCATATCTACCAACACAGCGGATATTTTATCTTCCATTCGCTGTTGATTATTACTTCTCAACTGTTCGATGCCAAACCACAACGTTAAAGCTCCCTGACACATCATGGATACGCAAAGGACACTCAATAGCAAGGTGGTAATTTTAGTACGAAATGTATTCCGCTGGATATTCAGATAGCTGCGCCAGCCCAGCAGATATAGCAATAAACGGAGGGCTAATGCAAAGAAAAGAAATATATAGGAGAATGTAGCGGCATACATTAACATCGTACGGTTCGGCCTGCTCAAGACCACCACATTGTGTTCATTAAGGCGTACAAAAAAGTGGCTGTAGTTGTCAAATTTCAATATTTCAACATCTTGTATTCCCGTATTAATTTCACGCATCATGTCATAGGGATAATCTCCGGTGGACATCATCAATCTCCAGTTCAGATAAACGGCACATGAATATATAGCGGGTATTTTGACTTTATTTATTAAAGACTCGTCAAGCAATAAATCGGGATAACCGTCATCTAAAGGATTTAGTTTAGATTCCAATTCCATGTATAAAATAATTCCATCGTTCGTTTGACAATCAAGGACTCCTAAATAACTTATCCGCCCATTATAATTGTTTAAAAAGTAAAAATTGGAATTTGCACGTATTTGTTCACCTTCCTGTTCTATCATCTCGTCAAAACGGGTACGGCATCCGTTTTTCCCATCTTTTCCATCGGAGCATACTGTAATTTTTATATCGTATCGATGCATGTAACTATAGAAATAGTTTTTGAAAAGCATTTGTACGATAGCTTTCTGGTCTGTTTGATGAAGAAGTTTCTGTAATTCCGGATCCTGTCTCAATAAAGGTTCTATTTCCACCAATGCCATCTCTGCCATGGGATCGTGTTCCGTGGCTACTTTATCTGCCCACACCACTATTTGGTCTTTCTCTTTTTGGCCTACATAATAGCTTACTATTAACAGCGTATAGAGTGCAATGACCAGTACAAACAAGAAAAACGATTGGTAACGATTATGTAAGAATAACCATTTTCGAAAATGGTTGTTGGCAAATAAATAACACTGAATGAATAAGGACGCAAATAATAAAATAATAGTACTGTAGGCGAGCAAAGAATATACTGATAATTCCGATAAGCGAAATGGCTCCAACGCTATTGTTGAGTTTAGTACCAACGAACGAATAACATAACCAATAAAGAAAAAGAATGCAAGCACTCCTATTGCATCAAACAATAATGCCAGTCTATATTTACGGGGAGTCTTCTTTAGTTTCTGCACATACTTCCGCCACTTAGACCGCACAATGTAAAATACCGTAAAGACCAAAAATATGCAAACGGCATGAAGGAACAGATCTCCCAACGATCGGAAGAAAGAAGATTCGGCATAGATGCAAGGTGAGAATACCGGAATATCTCGTGAAAACACGTCCGGAAGAAAGAATACAATGAACCGCAAAAGAATGAGTGACGATACGATTACCAAAATTTCTCTTGACTTACGTTGATAATAGCGTAAAAAGAAAAAATGAGAGGCTAACATCATGAATAGGGCGATCCAACGAAAAACCAGCGCCATGGTGCCGTCGGAAGGTAATGCGTACATCACGAACAATGGCTTTCCGAACAAACTGAAAACCGCATGCCCGTCTTTTACACCATCCGCATCTTGTGGCGATATCGGGCGAACGCCGATATTTTTAGGAAAATGTAAATCACTGTTAAACTCATCCGGCAACAATTCATTCGTAAATAAGTAGTCCTTTTGAATTAATACCGTAACCACAATCTTAAGGCTATCTGCTATGAATGCCCTGGAGACATACCAACCGCTACCCAACTTTATGTATTGACATTGGGTATCTAATCCCTGCAAAATATGATCATCTACCGCTACGTCGTTGGTCCATGAAATCAATTGATTATTTTTGAATACAAAAAGCGCGGTGTTTTTGGCGAATTGATATTCGGCAGTATTAATCCAGGACGGTGTTTTCAATAGCTGCTCTGCCATGTCGGAGGCGGTTAACATCTCGCGGTGAAGATACTTCTGGACACGTTTGGCATCTTTGTCATGTACATGATTATCTACAACTCCTGTAAATGAAAGGGCGAAGAGTACATAGGATAGTATGAAAACAGTCCATGCAATATAAATACTTGTGTAACGTTTTTCCATTTTAAGCATGATGATATGGTTCTCCTTTTATGATAGTGAATGCCCTATAAAGTTGTTCCATGAAAATTAACCGCACCATTTGGTGTGAAAAAGTCATCAACGACAAAGAGAGTTTACTCGCCGCACGCTCATACACCGCTTCCGAAAACCCATATGCGCCCCCCACCATGAACACCAGTGATTTTGCACCATGAAGCATTTTATGCTCCAAAAAAGTTGCCCATTCTTCCGATAAAAATTGTTTCCCTCGTTCGTCCAATAAAATCAGTTCATCTTTCTCCGAAAGTTGTTTTAAGAGCGCCTCTCCTTCCCGTTGTTTCAATTGTTCGCGCGATAGGCTTTGGGCGTTTTTTACTTCCGGTAATTCTCTGTACTCAAACGTTCCATATGCTTTTAATCGCTTTTCATAGTCAGCAATAGCTTCTCTGAGATAAGGAGCAGCTGTTTTGCCGATGGCTAAAAAAACGACCTTCATAGTTAATCCCGCTCAATGGTAAAGGCAGGCGTATAGGTTATCCTGGCAGGTTCCGTATTCAAAAAGCCACCTTGCATGTTACTTCTGCTGAAATGATAGTTGGACTGCAGAAGGGTAGGTGTAAACGTAGAAATACATCCTTCAAAATGCTTGCCGTACTGCATTAAAGCCTGCATAAAATAAGAAAGAACATCATAGCCTTGAAACGCGAATTGTGAAGGCTCCGCATTGAAAGTTGTTCTATAATTGGCAATAAAATCTTTTGTTCGCAATAAGTTGTAATCAACAAAAAACGGCAGGGCTATCTTCAGGTTCAATTCATGAAAATACGTCAAATCAATACTCTCAAAATTTCTCCACCGCGAAGTACCATACACCGTAATTTGATATTTCCGCAAGACAACCAGTTGATGCAGGAATGCGAGCGCTTTTGTTACGAATACCTCATTGTTAGAGGCTATAACAACTCTATTGTCACCCGCAACTTTTAAATGCGGCTTTATCAGTTCTGCCAGGCTTTTACCGGTTTCTTCTTGATATACGATAGGCGTAACAAAGTCGGTCTGTTGTTTCAATGCGTCGTAGAAATCTTTGGCCAAAAGCGAATCTTGTTGAAAAATACTTTTTTCGGAAATTAACAGCACATTCCGGTCATGCATAGGATTAATGTCTTTAAAAAGCTTGGCATATTGATAATTTACAGGAGGGCTCACTTGAAAGACATACGGATTGGTATTTGTCAAACACTCTGTTTTGCTGTCCAACGGCGATACGATATTAATATGGTTTTGTTTAGCGTACTCGGCTACCGGAGCAAAATCCTGTGCATGAATAGGGCCAATGATTAAATCAAACTGGCTTAAAGCATTTCTATTAATCAGGCTTGCAACATCATCTTTTTTGCAGAGTATGTCAAAAACCGAAAGCTCAGCCCGCAGGCCTTGTTTTTTCATATCTTCCATAGCCAGCAATGCCCCTTCGTAAAATTCCACATAATTTTCATTAGCATTGGAATATTCCGTGTTAAGTACACTGTCGGTAAGCATCTCGTGTTGATAGGAGGGAGCAGTTCCGGCAAAGGGCAACAGCAATGCCACCTTATAGGTTTGCCCTTTTGCAAGTAGTTTGGCCGTTTCGCAATCAATCGTATAAACGGGCGTTGGCTCATTCGTTCTGGTATCCGCAGAGGGCGTATTCGTTAAGTTTGCGGGTGGAAGCTCTAACAGCATTCCGGTCATTAATTTGCCTCTGCTGAAAATATCCTTATTCAAATCCATCAACACACTTTGTGTTACACCGTAGGTAACAGCAATGCTCTCTAAGGTTTCGTTTTCTTTGACTTTGTGATAACGGGCAGGAGTTGTTTCCTGCGGTTGAACGCCGGTTTTTTCTTTAACAGGCGGCGGAACATATCCTGTAGCCGCTGTTGTTTCGGAATTTGGTATCAATAATTCCATGCCCACTTTAATGGCGTTATCCGGCAAGTTATTTACACTCAGTAGGTCATTTACGTTCACATGGTACTGGCGGGAAATCGAATACAATGTCTCTTTCTTCTGTACAATATGTTTTTTTAACGCCGTATTTTTAGTCGGCGTAGGTTTATCCGTTATGGAGGGCGCTTTATTTACCGTTTGAGTGTTGTCTCCATTACTAACAGGAATGATTAGATTATCGCCTAATTTCAAGCCTTCCGAAAGTTTTGGGTTCTTTTTTACTAATTCTTCTTGTGTAACATTATAGGCTTTTGCTAACGAATAAATGGTCTCGCCCTTTTTCACTGTATGAAGATAGTAAATAGTACCATCTATTCTTACTTTCTCCGTTGATTTTTCTATTACTGCCTGGGCCAGCAAAGCAGGTGTTATAAGCAATAATGTTACCAATAATATCCCAATTCTCCGTTTCATTTGATAAATTCTTTTAAAGCAAACGCGCTAACATGTTATTTACAGTTGTTTCTATACGATCATATACGTTATTGGTATAGGGTTCGCGTATAAATTTTTCGCCCGTAATATTTTCATAAAGTTCTATATAGCGCTCCGAAATGCTATTCACTATTTCAGTAGTCATGGTCGGTATTGTCTGTCCCTTTTGGCCGCTAAAGCCATTTTCCATCAACCATTCGCGCACAAATTCTTTCGACAATTGACGTTGTGTTTCGTCTTTTGCAAAACGTTCCGCATAGCCGTCGGCATAAAAATAACGCGAAGAGTCGGGGGTGTGAATTTCGTCTATCAAATAAATTTGTCCGTCTTTCTTCCCGAATTCATATTTGGTGTCCACTAAAATCAAGCCGCGTTTGGCCGCCATCTCGGTACCACGCTGAAACAATTCCATGGCATATTTTTCCAGCAACACATAATCCGCTTCGGACACCATTCCTTGTTGTAAAATCTCTTCGCGCGAGATATCCGCATCATGCTCTCCTTGCTCGGCCTTTGTCGTTGGAGTTATAATAGGTTTTTCAAATGCTTGATGTTCCCGCATACCGTCAGGGATTTTCACCCCGCAAATTTCACGGGCGCCTGCTTTATAGCTACGCCACGAACTACCGGTGAGGTAACCACGCACAATCATTTCTACGGCAAAAGGTTCGCAGCGGTGCCCCACGGTAACCATTGCATCGGGTGAAGCAATACGCCAATTGGGGACAATATCCGAAGTGGCGGCTAAGAATTTAGCCGCAATTTGGTTTAACACCTGTCCTTTGTACGGAATACCTTTGGGCAAGACCACATCAAAGGCAGAGATACGGTCGGTAGCTATCATTACTAAATAAGTGTCCGCAATAGTATATACATCGCGTACTTTCCCGACATATTTGGCGGTCTGTTTCGGAAACTGAAAATCCGTCTGCGTTATAGCGTTCATACTGAAAAATTTCAGCAAATATACTAAATAATATGGTAACCAATGCAATATTTAACGACTAGT
>JAVBOD010000022.1:0-9668 GCA_031551045.1 Bacteroidales bacterium | reverse complement strand
CGCAAAACAAAGAAAAACTGCAAGCCGATGTGATTATCGTGTCCGACACCGGATTGATTGCACAGGATATTCCTTCGATAACCTGCGGCCTGCGCGGATTATCATATGTAGAAGTAGAAGTCACAGGCCCGAACCGCGACTTGCATTCCGGCTTGTTCGGCGGCGCGGTGGCCAATCCTATCAACGTGCTATGCGAGCTGATTGCTTCGCTGCACGACGAGACAGGCCGCATTACCGTGAAAGGTTTTTACGACGATGTGCAAACCGTTTCGGACAGCGACCGCCAACTGTTAGCCCAAGCTCCTTTCAGTTTGGATGCTTACAAAAAGGCATTGGATATTGACGAAGTAACCGGCGAAGAAGGTTACTCCACTACCGAACGCACCGGCATACGCCCGACATTGGATGTAAACGGCATTTGGGGCGGCTACATCGGCGAAGGCGCCAAAACCGTGATTCCGTCGAAAGCATCGGCCAAAATCTCCATGCGTTTGGTTCCCAATCAGGATTGGAAAAAAATCGGCGAATTATTTCAACAGCATTTTGAAAGCATCGCGCCGAAGAGCGTGAAAGTAAAAGTTACGCCGCACCACGGCGGGCCGGCCTACGTGTCGCCAACCGATTCAGCTGCTTACCGCGCCGCCGAAAAAGCGCTGACCGAAACATTCGGCAAACGTCCGGTGCCGTTCCGCAGCGGCGGAAGCATTCCTATTATTGCCACCTTCGAACAAGTATTAGGCATTAAATCCATCCTCATGGGATTCGGCTTGGAAAGCGATGCCATCCACTCACCCAACGAAAATTATCCGTTGTGGAACTTCTACAAAGGCATCGAAACCATTCCGTTGTTCTATAAATATTTTGCAGAGATGTGTTAACACACGGATGACACAGACTTTGACAGATTCACACGGATAAAAAATCTAACCCTAACAGGGTTTTGAACTCTGTTAGGGTTTACAAGCAAATACAAAAAGCGCGGACTCTTCCAAAAGAATCCGCGCTTTTTATCTGTGAAATCCGTGAACTTATTTCGCAATCGTCATTTCATTAATTAAATTGGTGGCTCCGGCATATTTATCGATGATAAATAACACATAGCGGATATCCACATTGATACAACGTTGCAATTCGGATTCGAAGGCAATATCGCCACTCATGGCTTCCCAGTTTCCGTCGAAAGCAGTGCCAATCAATTCACCTTTTGCGTTCAATACGGGGCTTCCGGAATTACCGCCGGTAATGTCACCATTGAAAATAAAGGCTACCGGCATTTCGCCATTCTTCATAGCATAGCGTCCATAATCTTTATTTTTGTAAAGTTCTTTCAATTTTTCGGGCACTACGAATTCCCAATTGTTCGGATCTTCTTTTTCCATTACACCTTTCAACGTTGTTACATAGTTGAAATATTCCGCATCGGCAGGCTCGTATCCTTTCACATTGCCATACGTTAAACGCATAGTGAAGTTAGCATCGGGGTACATGGCTTTTCCGGCATTCATTTCTTGTAGCCCGGCAATGTACAAACGGAATCCTTTACTGAACATTTCACTATAGGGAGCCATGGCTTGGCTGAGTTCTATTCCTTTGTTGTTAACCGACATAGCCATCTGCATGGCAAGGTCTTTTTCCAATACCGCCAACGAAGGATTGTCCAAGAATGCATTCAATTTATTTTCGTTGACAAAAATCGACGTGCTGAACATATCGTCCACAAACTTGCCATAATCGCCTTTGTATTCTTTTTTAATGGTCTGGAAATAATCCGGACGGTCTTCCCGTTCCACATCTTCGGCATATAGCTTAAACATGGCCTTCGATATTTTTTGGTCGGTCGAAGCATTGTAGTCTTTATAAAAATCTACGCTTCTTTCTTTCATCATGACTGGGAAACGAGCAATCAACATAGAGTCACGGCCATCTTTTACCGTTTTTTTCAGACTTTCATAATAAGTTATGAAGTTCCGTGCAAATCCGATGATCTCCGAACCGCCACGAAGACATTCGCCCAAGTACATAGAAGCGTATGTAGGGAGTTCGCGCCCCAACACCGCCTTATGAATTAACTCCAACGCTTCGCCGTATTTTTCTTTACGTTGCGAATTTGCATTTACCCATTTCGTGAAGGCAGCTTCTTGCTCACGTTTGCGGTCAACTACATTCAATTTCTTCAATGCTTTGTTCATGCCGATAGAATTTTTCCAGTAGTTACTGGAACCGGCATATTTCGAGGAGTATTGAATACGCACTTTCTGGTCGGCCAACATGTCTTCCATCATCAGTTCCTGGCGTACACCACGCACTTTGATGCGGATATCGTTCGATATATCCATCCGTTCCGTCACTTCCCACGAAGTCATGTAGCGTTGCGTGCTGCCGGGAAATCCCATCACCATTGCATAGTCGTTTTCCTGAATACCTTTCAACGAAATAGAAAGCCAACGTTTAGGTTTATAAGGCACATTGTCTTTCGAATATTCCGCCGGATTTCCGTCTTTATCGGCATAAATACGGAACAGCGAGAAATCGCCTGTGTGGCGCGGCCACATCCAGTTATCGGTGTCGGCACCGAATTTCCCGATAGACGAAGGCGGAGCGCCTACCATGCGCACATCCGAGTACACTTTGTAAACAAACAAATAATACATGTTTCCGCCGAACAATGGTGTTATGCTCACACGGAATTTTCTCGGGTCTTTTTTCAATGATTGGGTAATTTTCTGCGATAGTTCACTCGCTTTTTTGGCCCTGTCCGTTTCATTGTCTATCTTGTTTAGTTCCGGGACGATTTGATTAGTTACATCGGCAATGCTATCCAAAAATACAACCGACAGGCCGGGTGTAGGAAGCTCTTCAGCTTGCGTACGCGCCCAAAATCCATCGGCCAGGTAATCATGCTCCACAGAACTGTGTTGTTGAATAGCGCCGTATCCGCAATGGTGGTTGGTGAGTACTAAGCCCTGGCTCGAAATCAATTCGCCGGTGCAACCACCTCCGAAAATCATCACAGCGTCTTTCAAACTTGTTTTGTTGATGCTGTAAATATCTTCGGCATTCAGTTTCAAGCCGCGTTCTTTCATTGCACGGGCATTCAATTTTTCAAGAAGCGGCAAGAGCCACATTCCTTCGTCGGCACACAAAGGTTTTACCAGCATCACAGCGGCACAAACCAATAAAAGGTGTAATTTTTTCATATAATTTTTTTTGAATAGTATGTATTTTTATTTTGTATCCTTGTCCACAAGTGTATCGTCACTCCATCTAAACGAATAAATAATTCCCTCCGTTTGCCGGATGTAATTCCGCTTATCGAAACTCGGCGCATATACAATAGCTTCAAGGCAAAGAAGGGTCTTCCCGTCTTTATCAAAAAAAGTATGGCTGATAAAAGGTCCGCCTTGAAAGTCATTTTCTACTTCCCACAAACCGCGTACTTCTGCAAAATGAAAATCTTTATAACGGATAAAACGCATCATGGGTTCTATAGCAGTAGCCGTAGTCATGTATGAGCCTTCTACAGCGCCGGGCACCTCGCGTTGCAGCACTTCATTGCGCCGTTTGACAATGTTATCCAATAAAAAATCCGTAGAGTCCTTATAAGGATATTTATACATAAAGATGGCCTGAAACATATACTTCCCTTGAATAGCGCTTTCCGACTGAACCCACGCAAAGTCATCCGTAAGCTTGCGGATTTTATAGCCATCCGGGACACAAGGCGCTCCTCCGAATATTCCCGCTAATTTCTCCCGGATAGTTTTATCTTCGTATCGCTCGGCTCTTGCTACCGTGCGGTCACGTTCGGTTTGTTCCAACGTGTGAATCATACGGTCGCCATTTGCCAAAATGTAAGCAGATAAGCTTGCCGTATCGGGGGCTGTAAGTCCCAGCACAACTTGAGGTGTTGCCCATATATCTTTTTTAATCGTTAACTGCGGCTCTTTATGTTCCGGCGAGATTTCAATCATCATAATATTCCGGTGCGTTTTAAAGATTTTAGTAAACGATATTTCGGGAACATTAAGCAATGTAAACAAACTTTCATCCTGCGGTATAGCAGGATAGTTTGCACCAAGCGTTGCACGGAGCGATTGGCCGATACTGCCGTTCCAGTTTTCTTTACTAACTACAACTATCACTTCTCCGGATTTACCGGTGATGCTCGGCATCAATTTTATATCTCCTCCACCGCATGATGTTGCGCCCAACATCAGTAAGGAAGCTACAACGATTAGTAAATTTTTCATGGCTGTTGTTTTTAAATTATTTAAACAAACGATAAATGTCGTTACCAAATGCCAGCACCATAATTGCCAGTAAAATCAACATCCCCGCTACTTGGGCATACTCTAAAAATTTATCGCTGGGTTTACGGCCGGTAATCATTTCGTACAATACAAACATAATATGCCCACCGTCCAATGCCGGAATCGGCAAGATATTCAACACGGCTAACATAATGGAAAGGAAAGCGGTAATATTCCAGAATGCCAGCCAGTCCCATGAAGAAGGAAAAATTTTTCCGATAGTAATAAAACTTCCCACCGATTTGTAGGCCTCGGTTTTAGGAGAAAATATCAAGCCTAATTCTTTTATATAGTTGCTGATAGTACGAACGCCTTTTTGTATGCCGGCCGGTACAGCCGCCAATAAACCGTATTCTTTTTTTGTGAGGTGAAAATAGGCTTTTATCTCCCGCGAAATGATTACACCGATTTCTCCATTGCTATTTATTTGCAGAGGGATTTGCAAGGTGTCGTTTCCGCGTAGCACCGACGCTTCTACCCGTTGATTTTTCTTTGTTTTCAAGACTTGCTGCACATCCTGGAACATGGGCGTAGGCAGAGAATCAATAGCAATAACACGGTCATCGGCGTGCAAACCGCTATGAGCATTGTGCGAGGTGTCGGGCATTTCATTCACCACAAAAGGATAACGCGCCTCGAATGCATCGGGGTTTTTGAGCAATGCCGGTAAATATTTTTCATCAATAGCAATTTTTACCGTATCCGTTCCACGAAGCACCGTAGCCGTTTGTGCACGGTCGCGCACCATCATGATTTGGATTTCATGAAAACGTTCTATTTTTTCACCATCTAAAAACAATATTTTATCGCCGTTACGAAAGCCCATCTCTTGTGCCAAAGGGCTTGCCTCGATACCATATACAGCATCGTTGTTTGCCAAATAGCTTTCGCCCCACGTGAATAAGATTCCGATATAAATCATGAATCCCAGAATGATGTTGAACAACACCCCGCCTACCATGACCAATAAACGTTGCCATGCCGGTTTGGTGCGGAATTCCCACGGTTGCGGTTCTTGCTGCATTTGTTCTTTGTCCATCGACTCGTCAATCATCCCTGCAATTTTGCAATAGCCGCCTAAAGGCAACCAGCCGATGCCATATTCCGTAGCATCGGGATGTTCGTCCCATTCCTTCGGCGGAGCCGGCGAGAAAAAAGAGAAATGCCACTTGCCGTTATATCTCTTGGTACGCATCAAAGAAATAGAGGGATTGAAGAATAAATAAAATTTATCAACCCTGATTTTAAACATGCGTGCCAACAAAAAGTGTCCCAGTTCATGTACCAGCACCAATATTGAAAGTGCTACTACTAATTGTGCGATTTTTACTACAACATCCATTCTTTCGTTATTTAATTTTTCGTGTTATAAAATTCTGTGCCGCTTGCCGCGCTTCCCGGTCTGTTTGTTGCAAATCCGCCAACAGCGGCTTCTCCGTATAAGAAATTGTTTGCATGGCATCGGCTATTATTTCCGGTATTTGTAAAAAGTTTATTTTCTCTTCTAAAAATGCATGTACCGCTATTTCGTTAGCGGCGTTCATAGCGCAAGGAATATTCCCGCCACGCGCCAACGCATCGTAAGCCAATTGCAGGCAAGGAAATTTCCGGTGGTCGGCCGGCATAAATTCCCATTGCATCGCACGGCTGAAATCGAGCTTTTCCGCACTCATCGGTAAGCGAAGTGGAAAACTCAATGCATATTGTATCGGCAATTTCATATCGGGAAGGCCGCACTGTGCTTTCACCGAACCATCGGCAAACTGCACCATGGAGTGTACAATAGATTGCGGATGTATCACTACCTCGATTTTTTCGGGACGAAGACCGAACAACCAATGTGCTTCTATCATCTCCAAGCCTTTATTCATCATGGAAGCAGAGTCAATCGTAATTTTCTGTCCCATGCTCCAATTCGGATGTTGCAACGCATCGTGTTTAGTCACATGTTGCAATTGTTCAACGGCTGTCCGCCAAAAAGGGCCACCGGAAGCCGTCAGTAATATTTTCTCTACCGGGCTTTGTTCGCCAATCAAACATTGGAAGATGGCTGAATGTTCCGAATCTACGGGAATAATCGGCGCGCGGTTTTTCAGAGCGGTTTTTGTCACCAAATCGCCAGCCGCCACCAATGTTTCTTTATTGGCCAAGGCCACCGGCTTTCCGCTTTCCAGAGCCGCCAACGTAGGTTCCAAGCCGGCAAATCCGACCATAGCCGAAAGCAGCATATCCACGGTTTCCCAGCGTGCAACCTGTGTGAATGCTTCGCGTCCGGCATATACTTTTATAGGCTGGGAAGCCAATGCATCGGCCACAAAACGGTACTTTTCTTCATTCCCAATCACCACGGCATTAGGCTGAAAAGCCAATGCCTGCCGCACCAACAAATCGGCATTGTTGCAAGCGGCTAATATTTCCACAGTGAATAGTTCGTCATGCGCTTTAATTACCTCCAACGCCTGCGTCCCGATAGAACCGGTGGAGCCAATTATTGCTATGCGTTTTTTATTCATAGGGAGGAAGCTATTAGAATAGAATATATTTTGCAGGGTCAACCGGCGTACCGCGGTACCATAATTCAAAATGCAAATGCGGGCCGGTAGTCAGTTCTCCGGAGTTGCCCACCACGGCAATGGCATCACCTGCTTTGACGCGGTCGCCTACTTTTTTCAGCAATTTTGCGTTGTGTTTGTAAATGGAAATAATATCGCCGTCGTGTTGTACCTGTATCACCCAACCGGTATCGGATGTCCAGTTGGCCATTATTACCGTTCCATCCATAACGCTCGACACGACAGAGTTCGGAACGGTTACCAGGTCTATTGCATAATGTCCGCTTTTTGCATCGAATTTACCGGACACCACCCCTCCTTTTACCGGCGGGAAGAAATGTAGTTTTTCTAAACGCACCACTGAACTGGTTGTTTGTACTTCCGGATAAATTTTATACTGCTCTTCTTTTTCTACTTCCAAGCGGAGTAACGAATCTTCTTTGGATTTCACATAAAATCCACCGCCTGTTTGCGTAGCCGTATCGGCCGTAGCGCCGGTTTCAATGGGTAATGGCTCCTCACCCGATATAATCAATCGAATATTGGTCAATTGCTTATCCCAACGAGCGATAACCCGCTCTAACGAGTCGGCACGCAAGGTGTTCTGCACAATGGTTTTCCGCGTTGTTTCATCGGGGTAACCGGGGATAAACTCCCGTAAAGGCGTAAACGCAATTAATATAATTGTCAATGAAATAATTGCGACCAACCCGACACCGGCCGCTACCAAAGCATGACCTCCCATCATTCGCAAGTTCCATATTTGCTCATAGGAAGTATCATTATAAATAGCAAACCGCAGCTTTGTTTTAAACCTGCCGGTACGTTTTTTTCCTGCTTCTCCGTGTTTATGATGATGGTGTTTTGACATAGCTCAAATTGTAACTTACAAAGTTACTAATTTTATTTCGAATTTGCGTTACCCGATCGAAGAACTAAGCCTAACGAGGGTTTCTCAATATGTTAAGACTCATTAATAGCTTTTTTAAAATTACTTTTATCTTTTTTAATAAGATGCACAAACAGTCAAAATTTCATAATTTTATTTTTTAAAGATGCTAAAATACACGCCAAAACAAAGAAACACGAAATTAAATTTGCACAATCCAAGGGATAGTCGTATCTTTGCACCCACAATACCGCGGAGTAGAGCAGTTGGTAGCTCGTCGGGCTCATAACCCGGAGGTCGCAGGTTCGAGTCCTGCCTCCGCTACAAAAATCAGAAGCCATTTCAAGAAGAAGTGGCTTTTTTATATTGATGTATCACGTTTACATACTATATAGTCCGCACTTTCACAAGCTATATATTGGATTTTCTTCTAATTTGGAGGAAAGATTAAGAAGCCATCAGATGGCGGACGCAGGTTCGAGTCCTGCCTCCGCTACAAAAAACCAAAAGTTGTTTCATGATGAAGCAACTTTTTCTATTTTATTTTTACCTTATCTTTTTTGTATCTTTACATTTTAATTTTTTCAAAAATATGCCTCGTTTGTTTACCTACCAAGACTTTGCAGAGGGGTCGGAAAAAGTGCGCAACTATGCCGACAAGCACACTCCCGTTATTCTTTGCGCCGATAAAGCGGAACGCGGAAAACCATTTACCGTAAAAGTACGCATCGGGACAAACGCCAAACATCCGAACACGCCCGAACATCACTACGAATATATTCAATTGTGGAATCTCGAAACATTATTGGGAGAAGTACGATTGAACACGGTAGCACAAGGCGGGCAACCCTTGCAGATTGAAGTGGAGTTCACGATTGTTCCTTCGCTCAGCATGCGGCTTACCGCATTGGCCTATTGCACCAAGCATGGCTTGTGGCGTAGTGAGGAACGTTATGTTCGTGCGCCGGAAAAGGAATAGATTTTTACTGGTTTTAAGATCTATTATCAAGAAAATGCCGCTACTTTCTGCGCTAAATTTTTGAAGGCATCACCGGCAGCATTCTGTTCCAGCGCTATCGGCCTACCGCTATCGCCGCTTTCGCGAATGCTTTGCACAATAGGAATCTGTGCCAACAACGGCAATTTTAATTTTTCGGCTAATGCTTTGCAACCTTCTTTCCCAAAGATATAGTATTTATTTTCGGATAACTCTGCGGGCGTAAACCAGGCCATATTTTCGACCAATCCCAACACCGGAATCTGAACTTTTTCATTCAAAAACATATTGACGCCTTTTTCCACATCGGCCAGCGCCACGGCTTGCGGCGTGCTTACCACAATAGCCCCGGACAAAGGAATATCGTGAATCATACTCAGATGAATATCTCCGGTACCGGGCGGCAAGTCGATGAGCAACACATCCAGCGCGTCCCATTTCACTTGTTTGGTAATTTGCCGTAAAGCGCTCGTGGCCATGGGGCCACGCCATATCAACGGTTGCTCGGGTGAAATAAAAAATCCGATAGACATCCATTTTACACCATATTTCTCCACCGGCACAATGGCTTCTGCGCCGTCTATTTTTTCCACGGGAGGCTGCACTTCTTCCAGCCCTGTCATTTTTGGAATGGAAGGGCCATACACATCGGCATCCACCAACCCGACTTTCAATCCTTGTTGTGCTAACGCCACCGCCAGATTCACTGCTACGGTCGATTTCCCAACGCCCCCCTTTCCGGAAGCAATGGCAATAATTTTTCGTACCGATTTTAATCCGTTGTACAAATTTTCTTCCGTTTTTTTTGCTTTTACCAGTTTTTCGCGCACCAAAACCATAATATTCCCGCGAATATCAGCATCGGGAAAAGTGCGGAGAATCATATTCTCACATTCTTTCTTAATCGTATCGGCCAAAGG
>JAVBOD010000086.1:0-20460 GCA_031551045.1 Bacteroidales bacterium | reverse complement strand
TATTCGGAAAGAGACAGATACTTTATACAGACGTTGAAGTCCGTTGAGGCCTTAATGGATATTGATGCCTACATCATCGACTATAAGAGCGAGAAATTTTTATATGCCACTAAAAACTGCTCGTTCCTTATGGGCAATAGTCTGGAAGATATTAACGCTTACGGATTACATTACTACGAAAAGATTCTTCTTCGGGAAGACCTTGATATGGTTGCCCCCGCCAATGCGAAATCCTTCGAGTTCTTTTATTCCCTTCCTGTCGAGAAAAGGTTGGAAGGCTATTATACGTTCGATTTCAGGATTCGGGAAAAAAACAACAAAGTCGTTTTGATGAATCATAAAGTAACGATGCTGGATTTAACGAACGATGGTGTTTTAAGGCTCGGCTTATGTGTTATAAGTCATCCCGCCAACGAGAAGCCTAGAAATGCGTATATAAAAATGAATGACAAGTCTGCCGTTTATGAGTATATGCCTTCTACGGGGAAGTTTGTGGAAGTGAAAACTCAAAAATTGACTTCAAAAGCCATAACCGTTCTAAAGCTTGCAAGCAACGGGAAAAACGAAGCCGAAATAGCCAAGTTGCTCGGCATATCTATTTTTACGGTTAAATACCACAAGAAAAGGATATTTGCCCGCATAGGAGTGAAGAATACCGCCGAAGCTATCCAGTGGATGAACAACCAAAAGAAATTAGCAAAAAGGCTGTGACCCGAATTTTACAAACTTGTTATTTTCCGATGCAGAATTTGCTAAAAATATTTTCCAGAATTTCATTCGTCGAAATTTCGCCGGTAATAGAACCTAAGTGATACAGTGCTTCGCGAATGTCTTGTGCAATCAGGTCGGTAGGAATAGCTGAAGAAAAACTTTTCTCTACACGTGTCAAAGCTTCCTGTGCGCGTTGCAATGCTTCGTAGTGGCGCACGTTGGTAACTATTGTTTCGTTAGCGGCTATGGGAGAGAGGTTGATGGTTTTGCTCAGTGCTTCAATCAAAATTTTCAGGCCTTCTTTCTTTTTTGCAGAAATCTCAATCGGAGTATAATCTTGAATCTTGAATCTTGAATCTTGAACCGAATCTATTTTATTTACCACAACTATCAACTGTTGCCCATCTGCTAAATGCGCTTGAATATCATCTACAATTGCAAATGTTTCGGGGCGTGTGGCATCTAATAATAACAACACAATGGCCGCTTTGCGGATTTTTTCGTAGGTGCGTTCGATGCCCAGCCGTTCAATGGTTTCCGTGGCGTGCCGTATGCCGGCCGTGTCGATAAAGCGGAATTGCACGCCGTTCAGTGTAATGCAATCTTCGATGGTGTCGCGGGTGGTGCCGTGAATATCCGACACAATGGCGCGCTCTTCGCCCAGCAGCGCATTGAGCAAGGTGCTTTTCCCAACGTTTGTTTGTCCGACAATAGCCACCGGCACGCCGTTTTTAAGAACGTTGCCCAACGAAAACGATTGCACCAAGCGGCCAATAACGGTTTGCAGTTCGTGTAGCAACACGTTGAATTGCGTGCGGTCGGCAAATTCGACTTCTTCTTCGGCAAAATCCAACTCCAATTCAATGAGCGAAACAAAATTCAACAGTTGTTCGCGCAGCTGTTTCAACTCTTCGGAAAAACCGCCGCGCAGTTGTTGCAAAGCCACGCGATGCGCCGCCGCGCTTTCCGAAGCAATCACATCGGCCACCGCTTCGGCTTGTGCCAAGTCCATTTTTCCGTTCAAAAAAGCGCGTTGTGTAAATTCGCCGGCAGTAGCTAAGCGTGCGCCGTTGGCAATCAGTAGCTCCAAAATTTTTTGCTGGATATAAATGGAACCGTGGCACGAAATCTCGACCGTATCGTCGCCGGTAAACGAGTGTGGCGCGCGGAAAATACTTACCAGCACTTCGTCTATTTTCTCTTCGCCGTTTTGAATTTCGCCGAACAGCAAGCGATGGCTTGCTTCCTCAGCAACTCGCTTGCAGGATTTTGCTACAAAAATTTTATCGACGATAGTAAACGCTTCGCTGCCGCTCACACGGATAACCGCAATACCACCGCGTCCGGCAGGAGTTGCGATAGCGGCGATGGTATCATGAAATAATTTTGTTTTATATGCGTTTTCGTTCATTAGTCACAAAGATAACATCTTTTATTGTAAAAAAGGGTTGTCCGTAGCCGGACAACCCTTCACCAAAAAAAACAGCTCTCACCCTGAAATATTTTGGTTTTCTATAATACTACTACTTTTAGTTTTCGTTCAATATCGGATACATATTGCCGGAAATGTTTGTCGGTATCCATCAAGTCACATACGGTGTTGTAGGCGTGCAGTACTGTGGCATGGTCTTTCCCGCCGATTTGTGCTCCAATGGAGGCTAACGACGATTTGGTCATGCTGCGGCAAAGGTACATGGCAATTTGCCGGGCTTGTACAATCTCGCGTTTGCGCGATTTCGATTGCATACTTTCGGTAGCCAACCCGAAATAATTGCACACGGTTTTTTGAATTTCGGCAATAGATACTTCACGGTCGGCGCTACTCACCAGTTTTTCCGTCATCTTTTCGGCCAACTCCAATGTAATGGATTTCTTATTCAAGGTTGACTGGGCTAATAACGAAACCAATGCGCCTTCCAATTCGCGAATGTTGGTATTTACTTTATCGGCAATATACTCTATCACATTGTGTGGAATTTCTATTCCGTTTTGATAGGTTTTAGCTTTTAAGATGGCTTTCCGGGTTTCATAATCGGGTGCGCTTAATTCGGCCGAAAGCCCCCATTTGAAGCGCGACAATAAACGCTGTTCCAAACCTTGTAAATCAACCGGCGGCTTATCCGATGTAAGAATCAATTGTTTCCCCGATTGGTGAAGATGATTGAATATATGAAAAAACGCATTTTGTGTGCCTTCTTTCCCGGCAAATTCTTGTACATCATCAATAATCAAGACATCTATCATTTGATAGAAATTCAGGAAGTCCGTCAGTTTGTTCTTCACAATCACGGCATCCATATACTGAGTTTGGAAGCGATTGGCGTTTACGTACAGCACGATTTTATCGGGATAACTTTCTTTGACGGCAATACCGATTGCCTGTGCCAAATGTGTTTTTCCTAAACCTGAATTTCCATATATGAATAGAGGATTGAACGCGGTTGTACCGGGGTTTTCCGATACGGTCATCCCGGCCGAACGGGATAAGCGATTGCATTCTCCTTCTATAAAGTTTGCAAATTTATAATTGGAATTGAGTTGTGGGTCAATTTGCAATTGTTTCAATCCGGGAATAGCAAACGGATTGATATCGTTTACTTTTTCCTGCGAATGGGGATAGGGGATTGATTTATTCTTTAAGTCAACGCGGCCTTGTGGCGGATACGTTACAGCAGAGCCTCCTTCTACCACTCTCACGCTATACTCCAGCTGGGCATTTTGTCCCAACGTCTTGCGCAGTGTTTTACTGATTAAGTCAATAAAATGCTCCTCAATGTATTCATAAAAAAATTGCGTAGGCACCTCAATGGTCAAAACACTGTCTTTTAATTTTACAGGAGCTATGGGCTCAAACCAAGTGCTGTAACTTGCCGGAGGTATAATGTCCCGTATTATTTGGAGGCAGCCATTCCAAACCTGTTCGTGATGAGCGTTAGGCATGATTATTTAATTACAAATTTTATATGGATACAAAAACTCTCGATTTTCGAGTTACAAATTTGGTGAAAAAAAATGTGTAAAAAAAATATTTTTTACTTGTATTTTTGAAAAAGTCTATAATGCTCTTATAGTCAACCTAAAAAAACGCTAAATTTTATTCCTTTTTAAATGAGTTATTTACGTCTATATTGTTGAGATTCAATTCTTTTTTTATAAATATTTTATGGTTTAAAACAACGATAGCTTGACATATTTTTTAGGGTTTGCTTTTAAGTCTTGTAATAATAAATCGAGATCGTGCAAAGTGGACGATAGATTTTTATAAAGTTCGTCGTTATGCAGCAACTGTCCTACGGTTCCATCGAGTGAATTGGCTGCCGAAAGCAAATTGTTTACTTTAGCGATGAGCGCTCCGATTTCAGTATTGTGCAAGGTGTCGGAAACAGCTTTTAAATTCTCGAGCATGGCCGTGATGTTACCTGTATTTTGAGCTAAGGAGGCCGTAAATGTTTCCGCGTTTTTCATCGTATTCGACAAATGTGTTTTCTCTTCGTTGAGCGTGTTGGTCAACGCCGCTAAGTTGCTCGTGGATGTGGCTAAATTAGTGATGATGCTTTTTATTTCATTTTGCTTTTCTTCTGTCAGTATATTATTGATGGCCGCAAACGTTTCGTTTGTTTTTATCAGCAAGGAATCTAATTTCCCTTTCAGCGGCATGATTTCAGTCATCAGGTCGGTAGAGATATCCGAGGCCATGATGCTTCCCGGGGCCAACTGTTTTGGGCTGCTGCCAAGCACTATGCTTACAGCTTTATTTCCCATCAAATCGGCGTTGAAAATTTTAGCGATAGAGTTTTCCGGAATAATGTATCCGGCCTCTACGCGCAAGCGAACCAAAAAAAGTTTTTCTTTTTGTTCGTACTCTATTTTTTCTATGATACCGACTTTTAATCCTTTGATATATACTTGAGCCGTGGGAACCAATCCTTCTACACTTTCATACCGGGCATAATAAGTTACGGACTTATTAAAAATATCTTGACCTTTTAAAAAATTAAAGACCCAGTACATTATAAAAAGGGTAGCCACAATGTAGGCGCCTATTTTTACTTCTCTTTTTAATTTCATAGTTATTCGCTTTGTTCAATCATTATTTAAGAGGAACTTTCTTCCCGTTGACGAAACATACCACAAATGCATCAGGATAGGTTTTTCGCACCTTTTGGCAATGGGTATTTGCTTCGCTCAACGAAGTGAAGTTTCCTACTGTTAGTTTATATAAATTTCCTTCTCTTACTTCGCGTACTTCGCCGTATTGTGCCGCTTTCGAATCGTTTAGCGGTTGCCGTTTTGGCGAAGCTATAATTTGTACACGGTAGTAGCGTATATCTTTCTCGTCCGTTTGTTTTTCTCCTTCCGGCTTGATAGCTGTTTCTTTATGGACGGTTGCTTCCGGCTCTTTGTATAAACGGGGGTTAGAGGAGCTTGTAGCCTCTTTGGGTTGTTCCTTCTTCTTATCTTGCTCTGTAGCGGTTTTGGGCGTTTCTACATGCGCCGGCGGAGTTTTAGTATAGGCCGTAGTGTAATTTACGCCCTTTTCATAATACTCTTTATAGCTTGTGAAAGCCTTACAAATTGCACGAGCCAACTGTTCTTGTCCGTCTGCTTTGGCCAATATTTTTTCATCGGCTGAGTTAGAAATGAATCCCAACTCTATGAGCACGCTGGGCATGGCTGTACGCCATAAAACCAGGAAGCCGGCCTGTTTAACGCCCCTGTTATTTTTAATAGATGTTTTGGGCAATTCTTCTTGAACTAACGAAGCCAGCGCTAAACTTTGTTCCAAGTACGAATTTTGCATGAGGCTGAAAATAATAAACGACTCCGGCGAATTCGGATCATATCCTTCATATTTGGAGGAATAATCTTCCTCGAAAGTAATTACCGCGTTTTCGCGTTTGGCGACTTCCATATTGGCTCCCGTTTTGTCTAATCCCATTACGAATGTTTCCGAACCGCTGGCTTTGCCGCCTTTGGGCATGGAATTCGCATGAATGGATATAAACAAATCGGCATTATGCTTATTGGCAATATCGCTTCGTTCGTTAAGCGTAAGGTAGGTGTCCGAATCGCGGGTATATACCACCTTCACCGAAGGATGATGCTCCTTGATGAGTTTTCCTAATTTAAGCGCTACTTGCAACGTGATATTTTTTTCGTTAATAATTTTGCCGGGGGCGCCAATATCTTTTCCGCCATGCCCTGCATCAATCACTACCGTACGAATGCTTGTCCTGTCCTTTTCTTCTTGAGCGAAGGCTAAGGCCATGCAACATAGTAAAAAATACCCGCTTATTATGACTTTTAAAAAGTTTTTCATGATAATTTATAAGTAACCATGGTGAACACAATTTAATTTTGGCTAACTTTGTATTTTTGACAAAAGTAATAAATATATTTTTTACATCGCATTGTTTAGGAAAATAGCTATATCTTTTTTATTGTTCCTTTTATTTATTCCGTTTGCAGGCCGTGGAAATGCTGTAAATGGGAACTTCTATTGTGTACCCGGCGGTACCTTTCTTTTTAATCGAAGCGATACGATTCACGCAGGAGATACTATCAAAGATATCATCCCGGTGGAGGTGATACGGGAGTTGGGCGAGGAGAAAGATGTGCATGCTCCGGCCGATTCATCTCTGCAAAAACAAAGAAAAGGAGCGGCCGATGCTCCGGTATTCAGTTCCGGAAAGGATTCCATGATTATTGATGTTTCCGGTAAAGACCGCATGATATACTATTATGGTGATGTGGCCGTAAAGTATCAAAACATGGAATTGAAAGCGGAATACATGGAGTATAATACGAACGACGGAACGGTGTATGCTATCGGGATACCCGATTCTACGGGGAAAATAATCGGCAGGCCCGTGATGACGGAAAGCGGTAAGACTTATGCAATGGAAAGTATCCGTTATAACTTCAAGTCGGGGAAAGCAAAAATTACCAATGTTATTACACAAGAAGGTGAAGGGTATTTACATGGGGCCGTCATCAAAAAAATGCCCGATAATTCCATTAATGTATCGGATGGAAAATACACCACCTGTGATTTGGAACATCCGCACTTCTATATGAGAATGTCGCAGGCAAAAGTAACGCCGGAGCCCAATTCGCAAACCGTATTCGGCCCTTCCTACTTGGTTTTGGAAGATGTGCCTACGCCATTTGCCCTTCCTTTTGGTTTCTTCCCGAAACGTACCGACCGTTCCGGCGGAATACTATTCCCTACATTCGGAGAAGAGGTAAGCCGCGGATTCTTCTTTAAAGACTTGGGCTATTATATTGTTATAGGAGAGTATTTCGATGTCGCTATTACGGGCGATTATTATACCTTGGGCTCATGGGCGGTAAGGGCTAATTCACGTTATAAAAAACTCTATAAGTACAACGGTAATTTTACTTTTAATATTTCGGAAGTGATTTCAGGAGAAAAAGGTTCGACGGATTATGTGAACTCCCGTATGTTTTCCGTTCAATGGAGCCATACGCAAGATCCCAAAGCGCGCCCCGGAACACGGTTCGGCGCAAGCGTCAACTTCTCTTCTTCTTCGTACAATACTTATAATAGTTATACCCCTCAACAGGCTATGCAAAATACCATGAGTTCCAGTATTTCATACGGAAAAACATGGGATAACACACCGTTCAACTTATCCGTGAACCTTGCACATAGCCAAAACATGCGCGACAGTAGTTACGCGGTAACTATTCCGAATCTTACCTTTACGATGAACCGCATTTATCCGTTCAAACGAAAGAATAGAATCGGGAAAGAATTGTGGTACGAACAATTCGCACTTAATTATAGCACCACTTTTGATAACAAGATTAATTTCAAAGAATCGGAGGTCGGCACACCCGATTTCTGGAAAAAGTTTCGGAACGGAATGCAGCACACTTTCGGAGTAGCATTACCGAGTTTCTCTTTGTTAAAACACATACAACTCTCGCCATCCGTGAATTATGGGATGAACTGGTTTTTTCAAAGTAATGAAAAACAATACAATGATTCTACCCAAAAAGTAGAAGACCATATGTCCCCGGCGTTTAGCGAGTTTCATGCCACTCAAAATTATTCTTTTTCGGTTTCCGCCTCCACTCGCTTATACGGAACCTTTCAATTCGGCCGTAACTCCTTCCTGCGGGCATTGCGCCACATGATGACTCCGAGTGTAAGCCTTAGTTATCACCCCGATTTGGGAACTTATGGCAACGGATACCGTTCCTATTCCTACGTCGATGCTAATGGAGTTCCTAAAACAATGGATTACAACATTTTTTCCGGTCAGATATATGCGCCGCCGGCTCCGGGCGAAAGCGGCAGCATGGGATTCTCGTTGGCCAACAATCTCGAAGCGAAGGTACGCTCTAAAAAAGATACGGCTAACGGGGGGGAGAAAAAAATAAAGCTGATAGATAATTTCAATATTTCAGGAAGCTATAACTTCTTGGCCGACTCTATGAAGTTGTCAACCATAAACATGTCCTTAAATACAAACTTATTTGAAAAATTAGCCTTAAATTTTACAGCTATTTTCGATCCCTATATGATTATTCCGGATAAAAATACTGGTAGGGGAGTGCGTATTAATAAATTTGCCCTGTCCAACGGGCAAGGATTAATGCGTTTAATCAATGCCGGTTTTTCGTTTGGCTACAACTTTCAGGGAGGAAGCAAAGATACTAAAAACATTCCCCCTCAGGGCGTCCCGCGTTACAACCCTATCACCGGAGAATATGTGGCCACCGATTGGATATATTATGCCGACTATAACGCTCCTTGGTCTTTAGGCTTCAACTATTCATTTAATTATGTTGCCGATTATGTTTATGCGAATAATGTTTTCACGAAAGAGAATAAATATCAACAATCGTTGAGTTTTAACGGGCAAATCAGCCCTACCGATAAATTAAATATATCTGTTAGTAGTGGTTTTGACTTCAAAGCCATGCAGATAACATCTACCAATATTCAAATATCTTACGACTTACACTGCTTTGAGATGTCGTTCAATTGGGTGCCCTCCGGCCGGTGGGAGAGCTATAGTTTCCGCATCAGCGCCAAAGCTTCTGCTTTAGCCGATTTGTTAAAATACGACAAGCGGACGAGCTACTGGGATAATTATTGATTCTGAGCTACATATAATTTATTTTTAAGGCTTTTCATTGACATATTTAAGTTATTAACTTGTTTTTAACAAAAAAAACCTTAACTTTGTCAATTAGAAATCTTTTAAATAGATATGAGAACAATATGTTTGATTGCCACTTTGTGTCTAAGCGCTTTGATAGCTAACGCTCAAACGTGGCCGGGTGGAATGGATGGTTCTACCTATATTATTACTACTGCCGGCCAATTAGACAGCATGCGCTATTTCCTGAACAAGGACTTTCGGTTAGGCAATGATATTGACCTTTCCGACTTTATGGCTAACCATACCGACCCGGATATACAATTGAACGGCTGGAAACCTATTGGTAGCTATGATAACCTTTACTTAAAAGCATTTACCGGAAAAATAGACGGCAATGGTTATGTCATTAAAAATCTGCGCATCAACCGGCCGTCGGAAGACTATGTCGGTTTATTCGGATATATGATTGAACAGGCTGCCATTACAAATTTATGCGTCTATATTGCTACCGACGGTGTGACCGGTGGACGATATGTGGGAGGGCTTGTTGGTTATGTGGATAATCCGCATGGAGCGACTATAACACCTGCTCTCACACAATGCCGTGTAATGGGAAATGTAACCGGCCAGCAATATGTAGGCGGGATAGTAGGATATATGTATGCCGCAGATAATGCATCTAACAATATCAACCAAAGCCGTTATGAAGGTACGGTAAACGGTACCGATAATGTTGGAGGGATTGCCGGCCTTTTAAAGTTTGGAGGGATAAAAGACAGTTATGCCATGGCCAGTGTCAGGGGACAAAAGAACGTAGGCGGACTTGTCGGAAAATTAATTCATGAGGCTCGGCTACGAAATAGCTATGCAATGGGAGATATAGTTGCGGGTGTCGATAGCGTGGGAGGTGTGATTGGAAAAGCGGACAGCGATGAAGGCAATAATAAAGTGGCGAAAGTAGTGGCTATTACGAACCGAGTTACCGGAACGGCTAACACCGGGCGTGTGATAGGCTATATTGAAACATCCGGATATGGTAACGCTATAGATACTACCTTCTCTTATATTGCAACACAAGGAACAACCTCCGGTTCTTACATCGTAAACGGAACTTATAAGCCTTTAGACAGCTTGCAAAGTGAGAGTTTTTATGCCGATTCGGTAGGTTTCGATTTTAATAATGTATGGACTATAAAGCTCGACGTTTCGCCCTATCCTATACTGCAAAGCATTAAAGAGGTTGAACAATCTTTTTCAGGGTTTATAGGAAACGGGTCCGACACCATTCCTTATCGTATATATTCTGGCGCTCAATTAGATAGTATGAGAAATCATCTTAATAAATCATTTATTCTGATGAATGATATTGATTTGGGATATTATATCGATATAAAATACGGAGATGCGGGATGGCAGCCGATTGGTACTATCACGAATCCTTTTAAAGGGAAATTGTTTGGAAATAAATTCGTGATTAAAAATCTACGTATTAATACCACTACTCCGAGCTCCGGTTTATTTGCATATATGCAGAATGCCTATATCGACAGCTTAGGGGTATATGTAAATAGTTTAGATAGTATAAAAGGCTCCGATGTTCTCGGAATCATTGCGGGAACAATCGATAATACACTGATTCGCGACAGTTATGCGAAAGGAAGCGTGCGGGGAGGAAATACCATCGGAGGTATGGTGGGATACATGAAAAATGGCAGCAAGATTATGCAAAGCTATGCAACCGGCAGTGTGAAAGGAACCAGCGGGGTTGTAGGCGGGCTTATCGGTCAAATGGAAAACTCACGGGTTGTTAATTGCTACACATTGAACAATGTATTGGGACGTGCCGGAACGTTAGGCGGTATTGTGGCCTTAGGCTTAAACTCATCGGTAGATAGTTGCGTAGCCATCAATCCGTCGATTAACGGTGTCGATAAAGTGGGGCGGATTGCCGGTGTGTTGGATATTTATAGTACCGAAACTAAGAACTACGCTTACGGTAATATGTTTATTCCGGCCAATGGAGACCAAATAGTCAACGGAACATCTGCTACTATTTCCGAATTACAGACGCAAGGTTTCTATGAAACACAGCTAAACTGGAATTTTACCGATTCTTTAACTCAATGGGCTATTTCCAGTGAAGGGAACAGCTTCCCGCATTTGGCATGGGAAGTATTGCCCGATTTTACAAGTACTCCGTCAACCGGAGGATGCTCGGGCGTTAGTGTAACTTATAGTTTTAATGCAACGAACGCAAGCGGCATTCAATGGGTGCGTTATGACGAGAGCTCGGCCGACGCTATTCCAATCGGCACTACATCTCCGGTCAATACCATACTGCCCGAGGGGGGAAATACATTGGTCAGTGTGGAAT
The DNA here is from genome assembly GCA_031551045.1 of Bacteroidales bacterium. GTDB lineage: Bacteria > Bacteroidota > Bacteroidia > Bacteroidales > UBA932 > JAVBOD01. The sequence continues at coordinate 9,237 of JAVBOD010000086.1, read as the reverse complement.
ACTATGACGAATCGGCGCAACGAATGGCGCACTTGGAAAATATGTTATTTGTAAATGCTTCGTACAACCGGACGGTGTATGCCAACACCTGTCAAGGTCGTCCTTACCGTACGATGTATGGCGTTTCTTACACCGTAAATACGGTGGGCGATACCGTGATTGTCGAAAAGAAATTTACGGTAGCAGGCTGCGATAGCCTTCTTACTACGCACCTGTCTGTAAAACCCTCCTACACCAAAGCATTTAATAATGCTACGACGTTTACGGCTACGGTGGACTTTCAATCTACGCTAAGCCCATGGCCGGTAGAAATGCCGTTCCAAGGAACGTTCAATGCCAATACGGCCGGCATAAAAGATACGACGCTTGTAAAAACATCCGAATGGAATTGCGACAGTTTGGTAGTATATCGATTAATCGTACGCAAAGGGATTGCAGATATTGCAGTAACTCCGGCAACGAAAACGTACGGTGATCCGAATCCTACTATTACGGTTACGGTTTATGATACATTGGGTACTCCGCTCAACCCGCAACCTGCAACCTCCTATACTTGTGCAGCCACTGTTACATCGCCTGTAGGCGCCTATTTAATTACGCCGGAATTGATGGATACAAACTATATCGTGCGTAATGTGACTACAGCTAATTTAACCGTCACGGCACGTACGACAACGATTACCGCTAATTCGGTTTCACGGCAATATGGCAATGCCAATCCGGCTTTCAGCAGTACATTCAGTAATGTAATACAAGCCGATTCGGCTGCGATGCAGGCTGCGCTTCAATATGCTTGTAGTGCAACAGCTACGTCGCCGGTGGCTACTTATACCATTACTCCGTCGCTTAGCCCGGCGAATGCAAACTATGCCATTACTTTTATAGACGGAACACTTACCGTGGCCGCACGGGAAATCACCGTGACGGCAGATAATCTTTCGCGTCCGGAATTCCCGAACGTCGATCCGCCATTGACCTATACTTATACGCCGACACCCTTGGTGGGTACCGATGCGTTTACCGGAACTTTATCACGGGTACCTGGTGCATTGCCCGGAACATACGATATTAACCAAGGAACCTTAGCATTAAACAGTAATTACAACATTACCTTTAACAAGGGCGCGTTTACGATTTACAAAACACCTATTCTGACATGGACACAAACACTGCCTGATGGATGTAATGGCGTTACTACGGTTACATTGGCAGGAACGTCTGACGTAACGGGAGCAGGAACTCCTCCGATTACTTATGAATCGAGCAACCCGGCGGTGGCTTCCGTAGCCGGCAACGTGTTGACCATACATGGCCCGGGCGTGGCCACCATTACAGCATACCAGCATGAAGATTTGCCGGTTTATCACGAAGCGTTGCCGATTGCTAAAATACTGACGGCGGGCTGGAACCCGGCGGCCTTCTTAATAAAGAAATGGGATAATACATTAGTATTTAATAACGAAGCGCATGGCTACAAAGCCTACAAATGGTATAAAAATGGAACCATTATACCAAATGTCACTTCTCAAACTTATTATGAGCAGAATAAATTGAGCGGTTCGTTCTATGTAGAAATGCTATCTATAGCCGACGAATGGCATAAAACCTGTCCGTGGAATGTAACACCGTCGCCGGCACCGGTATCCGGCGAAGTGTTGAAATTGTATCCTAACCCCGTTAGTGCCGGACAAGTAGTCAATTTGGAAATTAATCTTAGGCAAGAAGCCCTGCAAAACGCCTTTATCCATGTGATGGATGTAAACGGGAACATTGTGAAAACCGTGAATGTGATAGAACCGACTATGCAGATAAATGTGCCTTCAAGAAAAGGTTATTATATGATAGTGCTCTATAGGGATAATGCGGAATCGGTAGTTAAAACAATATTAGTGCAATAATCGTTGGTGAGTTGTATAGATTATTTAAAAAGTGACGATATGAAGAAACAAATTATATTTACATGGTTGTTATTCGCAGCGCTGAACGGATTGCAGGCGCAGGATTTTCGCCATGAGTTCGGCGCTATGCTCGGCGGAGGGCTCAGCGGATTGAAATACAGTGTGGCAAATGGAGAAAGCAGCACTAATTTCGGGTTTCAGGGAGGGCTTAGCTACACCTACTGCATAAATTCCAGTTTTGGCGTAGTGACCGGTGTAGAATACGGTCTTTATAACTCTAAAGCCTCTTTGAGCAATGGAGAATTTACAAGAACTCATATTGAAGACGATTTATCCAATGACCCAGATCCAGCCAATAGATCATTTGATTACGTAGTATCGACAGTTGGCTATGAAGAAACACAATCAGTGGGAATGCTCTCTATTCCTATCTTGGGGCAGTATCAGGCAGACATTGCCAACGATATGCGGTTCTATGCCCAAGGCGGTGTACGCCTCGGTTTTCCCTTAAGCGCTAAAAATAAAGCCTCGGCCGAAGAGGTTGCCGGAGTGGGAGATTACCCAGCTTATGGCGGAGTGAAATGGCCGGTTCCAGGACAAGGAAATAATCAAAGTTTTGTTATTTTCCCGAACTACTCTTCGGAACAGGATTTAAGTTTGAAAATGTCCTATTCGTTGAGTGTAGAAGCAGGGATTAATTATATGCTCTCGGCCGATTGGAAAATATATGCCGGTTTATTTATGGACTACGGATTAAACAGTGTACGCGATGCCGGTGGCAAAACCCCGTCGTTACTGGAATGGAAAGCGAATACGAATCTAACAACGGATGATGTCAGTAGTTTAATGAATGTACAGGACGAAGTAGGAGAGGCTAAATTCCTATCCTTCGGCTTAAGGGTGCGCATAGCTTTCGGTACAAGCGGTGGCGGTGGCGGCCGCGGATATAGAAGAAGATAAACCTACTTTTTATACTTGAAGAAATAGTCTTTTTGTCGTAGCTTGGCTTCCTTGCTTCGTGCAACAAAGACTTTTTCTTTTTTAGAAGGCTCCATACCGGTATGGAACATCACCGAAGCATGTGTCATGGGAGTGGGAGTGAAATCCTGCACTTGCTCCGGTTGTAAACGAAGATGTTTGAGTGTAGCGGCCAACGCAGCCATATCGTGTTCCGTGCAGCCCGGATGGCTGGATATAAAATATGGAATAAGCTGTAGCCGCAAATACTCTTCTGCGTTTTGTTTATCAAATACTTTTTTCAAGGCCTCGAATAAGGTGAAAGAGGGTTTGCGCATCAATTTAAGGACATGCTGTTCTGTATGTTCCGGAGCTACTTTCAACCGGCCCGACACATGATTGCGCAACAGTGCCGCAACATATTTTTGCGCCGTGCTATCCGAAAATCCGTTTTCATTCAACAATAAATCATAGCGCAAGCCGCTTCCCACAAAGGCTTTTTTAATTCCTTTTATAGTTCGTACTTTATGATAAAGTTGCAGTAAGCGTTCGTGGTTCGTATCTAAATTCTTGCAAACGGCCGGAAATAAACAGGAATTACGTTGACAGTTCCGGCAACGTGCAAGCTCTTTCCCCTGCATGCCGTACATGTTTGCCGAAGGGCCGCCTAAATCACTTAAATAGCCTTTAAAACCGGGTAATTGAATAATGGCTTCTATTTCGCGTACTATAGAAGCTTCGCTACGCGAAGCAATAAATTTTCCTTGATGTGCCGATATCGTACAAAAACTGCATCCTCCAAAGCATCCCCGGTGAATATTAACCGAAAATTTAATCATTTCATAGGCCGGAATGTGTTTATCCTTGTAACGTGGATGCGGCAGCCGCGTGTACGGCAAATCGAACGAGGCATCGATTTCGGTTTCGTTCATCGTAGGGTAGGGCGGGTTTACCACTATCATGCCCTTGTCTGCTGCTTCTAATAGTGTGCTTGCCTGCACTTTATTCGATTCGGTTTCTATGATTCGAAAGTTCTCGGCAAATTTCTCTTTGCTTTTACAACATGCTTCGAAAGAGTGTAGCTCGATAACATGCTCTTTTGGTAGATTGGCCGGCAACGCTACAACATGAGCTGTTTGCGGAATATCAAGAAGTGTTTGCCCGTTGGCTATACGTTGCGCTACCTCTTTTATCGCTTTTTCGCCCATGCCGTATACCAGCAAATCGGCATTGCTTTCTATTAAAATCGAGGGCTTTAAAGAATCGCTCCAATAATTGTAATGAGTAAGCCGCCGCAACGAAGCCTCTATACCGCCGAGTATGACCGGAACACCGGGAAAAAGCTGTTTTAGAATTTTTGTATAAACGCTTGCGGCATAATCGGGGCGGTAACCTGCTTTTCCTTCGGGCGTATAAGCATCATTGCTGCGTAAACGCTTGTTGGCCGTATAGTGATTCACCATACTGTCCATGCAGCCGGCCGTGACGCCGAAAAAGAGCCGAGGTTTACCCAATTTTTTAAAATCGCGTAAATCATCGCGCCAATTAGGCTGCGGCACAATAGCTACACGATAACCTTCCGCCTCCAACGTACGGCCTATTACGGCTGCTCCGAAAGCAGGATGGTCTATATAGGCATCTCCCGTGAAAAGAATGATATCTACATACTCCCAATTTCTATCTTTTAATTCCTTTTGAGATGTCGGAAGAAACGCTTGTGTCATACTACAAAGATACAAAATATACTTATGCAAAAATTTGCTTTAAAGAGTATTGTAGCATTTTGCTGATAATAATTCGTCTTTTTGTTAAATATTTTATGTGTATTCAAAAAAATAGTTATACATTTGCACGCTTTTTTAACAAAGATAGATAGTACTCTAAAACTAAATTATTAATAACACTAAAAAAATTTTTATGAAGAAAACAATTATTACTCTTACAGTTGCTTTATTTGCATGCAGCTTTGTATTTGCTCAAGAAAATGAAAGAGAAAAAGGTACGGTAACTAAGAGCGGTCGTCAAATTTTGCCTCAGGCAGGTGATTTTGCTATCGGGGTAGATGCATATCCCTTTTTGAATTATGCCGGGAATATGTTTAACGGTTCCAACTCTAATAATACTCCGAGTTTTGGAGGCGCTACTCTTTACGGTAAATATTTTCTGCAAGATAATCGTGCATTACGCGTGAGATTACTGCTCGATCTTTCATCGGAAACCTATAAAAACCTGGTACCGGACGATGCTGCTACGGCTGCTAATCCGACTGCTGAAGTGGAGGATAAACTGAAAGAAGGAACTACAAAGATCGGTTTAAGCGTGGGTTATGAATTCCGTCGCGGATATGGCCGTTTACAAGGGTTCTATGGCATTGAAGCAGGCTTAGGTTTCGAAAGTTATAAAAATACTTATGAATACGGTAATCCGTTTACCAATACTCATCAACTACCCACTACTACTACTAATTTTATTAACGGAACATTTGCACAAGCGTCTGTTAGACCTACCTCTGAAAAAAGCGGCAGTCAGTTCTCATTTGAAGCCGGAGCATTTGCCGGTGTTGAATTTTTTGTAGCTCCCAAATTATCCATTGGCGGCGAGGTTGGTTTAGGCCTGTCGTATGCTACTACGCCTAAAGGAAAAGCTACGGTTGAATCGTGGGATGCTGCCAACAGTATCGTAAAAGCAACCGAAGGAGAGGCTTATACAGGAGCTCCGGGCCACTTTGGCTTTGAAACAGTTACCCGTGGGGCTTTATTCGTAATGTTCCACTTTTAATAAGCCGAAGCTTATTGTAAAGCACATAGAGGCTGTTCGACAAGAGCAGCCTTTATTTTTTATAAATAATTGAATTGGGGAAATAAGTTAAAGGTTTTTGCCAAATCGTAGTAATGGTTTTAAATTACCGGTCGTGCATTGAGAACATGCATTTTAGTTATCGTTTTGTCTAAAGCCTTTGTTGTGTGTCGAATTTATAACCGTCAATTAACCCGCCTGAACGAAAAGAGTTGAATGCTATAATTTTAAACTTAGCGGCTTTTGCGCCTTCCTGCCCGACGTTGTCATTCAGGCGAGCTTTGTGTTCTTCGCGGTTAAAAATGTTTTTTGAACAGCCTCATGACAAGTGTAATATAAATAAGGCTTTAGCTGAAATTTATTATCCCGTGGGGATTTACGCTCGGTAGCATAAGCCATTGATAAACACAACCGGCATCCCTACAGGATGCCGTGTTAGGAAGGCCCCTATTTCTACCAGGCGATAATGCCTACGGCATTGTTCAGGATAGTTTGCAACATAAAAAAGGCTGCTCAGAAAAATCGAACAGCCTTTTTGTTAATTTAAAAAAACGATTTTTACTTTAGAAAAGCTTCAATATTTTTGGCTATGCCTTCTACCAGCCGTTTGCGGGCTTCTACGCTGGCCCAAGCCAAATGAGGCGTAAGCAGAAGTTTGGTTTTGTCTTTTATCCGGAAAAAAGGATGATTCTGCGGCATAGGTTCTTGCTCATACACATCGAAGGCAGCTCCGGCAATCCATTTTTCATCCAAGGCTTTCACCATGTCTTTTTCATTCACAATACCGCCTCGCGACATATTCAGAAGTAATGCCGAGGGTTTCATGCTCTTGAGTTCTTTTTCGGCTATCAAATTACGGGTTGCATCGTTGAGCGGACAATGGATGGATACGATATCCGATGTTTTAAGCAATTCCTCCAAACTCATATGTGGATAATCCGCCTTGGTATTTTTTCCGGAAGTGGAATGATATACCACCTGTGCCCCGAAAGCAGCTGCTATTTGCGCTACCTTTTTGCCAATAGCTCCTAAGCCTATGATTCCGAATTGTTTTCCGGCTATTTCTGTATATTCTTGTGAGAAATGAGTAAAGATAGGGCTGGTCGTGTAGGCGCAACTTTTTACATAGTTGTCGTAATAAGTAATACGGCATCGCAAATTCAGCAGCGAAGCGAAGGTAATTTGTGCCACACTGTCGGTGGAATAGCCCGATACATTTTTTACTACGATATGTTTTTCCGCAGCATAATCCAAGTCGATGTTATTCATGCCGGTAGCAGCTACGCAAATAAGCCGGAGTTGGGGGGCGAGGTCCATTTCCTCTTTCCCTATTCTTACTTTATTTACAAGTAGGATTTCTGCTTTTTCTATTCGGCTTTTCAATTCATGAGCAGGAGTAATGCCATATACTTTCAATTGCCCGAATTGCTCTATTTGGCTCAGGGAGATATCTTTTCCCAAGGTGTCGCCATCTAACAAAACAATATTCATATATATTTAATAGTGCCCAGAACAAGATTCGAACTTGCACACCGTAACCGGCGCTACCCCCTCAAAGTAGTGTGTCTACCAATTCCACCATCTGGGCCATTATAGCCTACAAAGGTAGGAAAAAAATCTTTTGAAAAAACGGTACGGTTTTTGTTTTTTCTATGTTCTGTTGCTAAAATTTTAATTATCAAGATATTAATAAAAATTATTAACATTGTTGTTATGTACAGAAACATTGATGTTCTATTTTTATTTATATTGCTGATAAATAGATGTATATGTTGAATAAAATGGTTTTTTAGTCATACTGGCCTACGGTATAAACGCTTCGGTGTAACTAAATTTTTGCACCTTTGTACTTACAATTAGAGAATAATGATGAATAGGTATCAGGAAACCCTCGATTTTTTGTTTACACAAATGCCAATGTATCAGCAGGTAGGAGGGATGGCCTATAAACCGGGTCTGGGAAATGCTGAAGTATTGGATAATTATTTTAAAAAACCTCATAAACACTATCATACCATCCATGTGGGCGGAACGAACGGAAAAGGTTCGGTTTCGCACGCTTTGGCATCGGTATTGCAAAGCGCCGGCTATAAGACCGGTTTATATACTTCGCCGCATTTTAAAGATTTCCGCGAGCGTATAAAAATCAACGGAGAGCTTATTTCGGAAGAGGAAGTGGTGGATTTTGTGATGAATCATCGTCAAATTATCGGAGATTTGAAACCTTCGTTTTTTGAAATGTCCACAGCGCTGGCGTTTGATTATTTTGCACGGCAGCAGGTGGACGTTGCTGTGATTGAAGTGGGGCTTGGCGGGAGGCTCGATTCCACCAATGTAATTCGTCCTTTATTGAGCGTGATTACCAATATCGGCCTGGATCACATGGAGCATCTGGGAAATACGGTAGAGCTTATAGCCGCAGAGAAAGCCGGGATAATTAAACCTAAAACGCCGGTGGTTGTGGGAGAATGGGACCAACAGACAGCGCCGGTATTTATCCAAAAAGCCAAGGAACAAAAGGCGCCTATTCTTTTTGCTAATCGACATTTTCAACTAATAGATGCAAAGGAAGAAATCGATAAGCAAAATTTTACTATTCAGGAAGAAGGCATGCTGTTTGCCCGTGAGCTGTCGATGGATTTGTTAGGGGCTTATCAACAGAAAAATATTTTGACGGTAGTGGCGGCTTTGGATAAACTACATACGAAGCTGAATGTTGATGACGATACTATCAAAGCCGGTTTATCAAATATCTGTAAGAATACCGGACTACGTGGCCGGTGGGAAACAATCGGGTGGCATCCGCGTGTAATTGCCGACATGGCGCACAATGCCCATGGTATAGCCCCGGTGATGGCACAACTGAAACTGCTGCAAGAGCAACATGCCGGAATAGAACTACACATCGTACTGGGAGTGGTGGCTGAAAAAGATGTTCAACGTATTTTTCCCTTACTGCCGAAAGAGGCTCATTACTATTTTACCCAAGCGCCTATTGCCCGGGCTATGGACGCAGCATTGCTGGCAAAGCAGGCGGCAGATTATGGTGTAAGGGGCGAGGTTATTTTATCGGTTCAAGAAGCATTGGCAACCGCTAAGCGCCATGCGGCTCCGGATGATGTCATTTTCGTGGGGGGCAGCGCCTTTGTGGTAGCCGAAGTATTGTAATAATAGAATAGGTCTATTCAAAAAGTTATAAATCTACCATAAGATACTGCTTCAATAAAAGCACGATAAGGAGAAAATCTACAGCATCCACAAACCGTTTACCACCTATATTGCCAAGGGCAAAGCGCATAAACCCTACGAATTTGGGAACAAAATAGGCCTTGTTTTCACGGCAAAGCAATGATAATCACCGGTATAAAATCTTTCATGGGAAATCCGCACGACAGCAGAACCATTGAACCCCTGCTCGAACAAATGGGGTAGCACCCTTTCACACTACCTCAGGAATTGATTTACGACCGTGGCTGGAAAGGCGCCAAGGAAATCAAAGGAGTCCAAATCCTTACCACCGGCAAAGCTTTGTAGAAAGATAGCGTTTACACCAAACAAAAGAAACGGAAGAAATTCCGCCACAGAG
>JAVBOD010000006.1:0-65063 GCA_031551045.1 Bacteroidales bacterium | reverse complement strand
AGGAGAAGAGTTTTTGGGTTTAAGCTTTTCTAGTGCTGAAATATTTTGGGTTTAAAGCATACGATAGACAACCGGTTCTTTAAAAGCTATTCAATAAGTGTATTGGATAGCTTTTTTTCCTATCTTAGCCGGGCAAAAACCTACGAATATGAAAAATATTTTTCTTTTCTATATCTTGTCTTTATGGCTAACATCTGCCTTTGCACAAAAAAACGAGGGGTTAATCGATTCTCCTGTCGATTATGTAAATACCTTGATGGGCACCCAATCGAAAATCAGCCTATCGAACGGCAATACCTATCCGGCCGTGACAGTGCCTTGGGGCATGAATTTCTGGACGCCGCAAACCGGCAAAATGGGCAACGGATGGCAATATACCTACGATGCCGATAAAATACGAGGATTCAAGCAAACCCATCAACCCAGCCCGTGGATCAACGATTTCGGGCAATTCGTCGTCATGCCGGTGACCGGTAAACTTTGCTACAATGAGGACGACCGTGCCAGTTGGTTTTCACATAAAGCAGAAATAGCCAAACCTTATTATTACAGCGTTTACTTAGCCGACCATAATATAACTGCCGAATTAACACCCACCGAGCGTTCTGCAATATTCCGCTTTACGTATCCCGAAACCGACAGCGCATATATAGTGATTGATGCACTCGACAAAGGCGCCTATATAAAAGTAATTCCTGAAGAAAATAAAATAGTGGGTTACAGCACTAAAAACAGTGGGGGAGTGGCCGCGAATTTCAAAAACTATTTTGTCATTTACAGCTCTAAACCTTTTTCTTTCTACAAATTATGGAACAAGGAAGGGCTGGTTGACCCGACAGAACTTTATGATGAACACGTAGGCGCTGTAGTCGGATTCAAAACGCAGCGGGGAGAACAAGTGGTGTTGCGCGTAGCATCGTCCTTTATCAGCACAGATCAGGCAGAATTGAATTTGCAACGCGAAATTGGGAACAAAGACTTCGATACTGTCCGGCAAGAAGCGAAAACAGTGTGGAATAAAGCAATGGAGAGAATTAAGGTAGAAGGAGGGACGGATGAACAGCTATGTACATTTTACTCTTGTCTTTACCGATGTTTATTTTTCCCGCATAAACTTTACGAAATCAATGCCGAAGGAAAGCCTGTGCATTACAGCCCGTTCAACGGAGAAGTATCATCCGGTTATTTATATACCGGCACCGGTTTTTGGGATACCTTCCGGGCATTATTCCCTTTGTTAAATCTGGTATATCCCGAAGTGAACGCCGAAATACAGGAAGGTTTGCTGAATACCTACAAAGAAAGCGGATGGTTGCCCGAATGGGCCAGCCCCGGACATCGCAACTGCATGGTAGGCAATAACTCTGCCTCGGTAGTGGCCGATGCTTTCCTGAAAGGAATTACGGTTTCCGACGTCAATAAATTATACGAAGCCCTTCTACATGGCGCTAATAATGTAAATCCGAAAATAGCATCAACAGGCCGATTGGGTTATGAATATTACAATACGCTCGGATATGTGCCGTACGATGTAAAAATCAACGAAAATGCAGCCCGTACCTTGGAATACGCCTACGACGACTGGTGTATGGCGCAAATGGGTAAAAAATTAGGACGCCCGCAGGAAGAAATAGAACTGTACACGCAGCGTAGTCAAAACTACCGGAAACTGTTTGACCCTGAAACCAACCTCATGCGTGGGCGGAATGCCGGCGGAAGTTTTCAAAAACCTTTTAATCCCTTTAAATGGGGCGATGCTTTCACAGAAGGAAATGCGTGGCACTATACATGGAGCGTATTCCATGACGTGCAGGGACTGATAGATTTGATGGGAGGGAAGCTATCCTTTAACCGGATGCTCGATACCATATTCAGCCTACCGCCTATATTTGATGAAAGTTATTATGGCGGCGTAATTCATGAAATCCGCGAGATGCAAATCATGAATATGGGGCAATATGCTCATGGAAATCAGCCTATTCAACACATGATTTATCTTTACAACTATTCGGGAGAGCCGTGGAAAACCCAATATTGGGTAAGAGAAGTAATGAATCGCTTATATACTTCCACACCAGACGGTTACTGCGGCGATGAGGATAATGGCCAAACCTCGGCCTGGTACGTATTCTCGGCAATGGGCTTTTATCCCGTATGCCCCGGCAGCGACCAATATGTATTAGGCGCACCTTTATTCAAAAAAATAACCTTGACATTGACAAATGGGAAAACCGTTTGTATAGAGTCGCCTAACAATAACCCGACAAACCGTTATATCCGGTCAATGACCTTTAACAGAAAGCCATACACTAAGAATTACATGGTTTATAGTGATTTATTACAAGGAGCAACCCTCTTTTTGGAGATGCATTCCACTCCGAATTATAAAAGGGGGATTGCAGAAAACGAGGTACCTTATTCTTTTTCGCTATCTATAAAGTAATAATATCCTTAGGCAATAATTCGCAATTACCGGCCACCGATATATCATTATTTTCTATGTTAAGTACATACTGGATATTCAAGTTCCCGTCGTCAGTTAAAGCTAATTCCATATAAGATGGTTTAGTGGCGTGTAAACCAGCGGCTAATTTTGCAAAATCTATCATAACTTTCCCACTTGACAACATAGCTTCTATGGTCGTATTATTAGCTTTAATTGCAGGTATATCATCATTATCCCTATACGAGAATGAATAACCCGATAAATACTTCATGCCGTTTTTTTCACTGATAGACACCGATATATTTATCCTGTCTGCGTCATTGTAGGCATAAACAGCAACATCGGTATGAGTAGTTTCGTCGGTTTTACATGAAACCAGTAATGGCAACATGAAAGCTATTACCATTGTCAGAAGAGTTACTTTTGATGATTTCATAAGAAAGAAATTTAAGTTTAGTTTGTAATGGATATTCCAATGCGTGCAAATTTATATTATTAGAAGGAATATTTGAAGGGCTCTATAACATTAGTTATTAACTAATTATTAACATATTTATTTAACATAATATAAATTGTGTTATTATTATAACAATGTCTTTAAAATCAATAACTTGAAAAACAAAATGAAACATAACTATATAGTTTAAAGCAAAAAAGCAACTTATTATCCACGAATTTTGAAAAGTCTTAAAAAAAATTTTTAAGGATTTAATTTTTTAATGTATTATTGCAAAAATTTTATTGCTTAAAAATAATGCATTATGGGAGCAAAAAAGGTTATAAAAAAAGGCGCTACAGCTAAGAATAAGGTGACAAAACCTGTAAAAAAAACGACTCAAAAACCGGTCAAAAAGACGGTTTCTAAACCGGCAAAAAAAGCGCCGGCAAAACCTGTAGCAAAGAAAACTACAAAAATTTCAAAAAAAGTAGTAAAAACAACAAAGCCGGTGAAAAAGGTAACTAAAAAAGTAGTTCCTAAGGCTAAACCCGTAAAAAAAGCTCCCGTCAAGCCAACGGTTAAAAAGCAAGCGCCGGTGAAAAAAACGACTCCGAAGAAAACAGTTAAAACGCTGGCTAAAAAACAACTAACTCCAGCCAAAAAGGCTGTCAAAAAAGTAACGAAACCTGTTCCGGCCAAGAAGCCCCTGAAAAAACAAGCTCCCGCTAAAGTAGTAAAGCAAAGAACAAAGACTCCCCTCAAGGCAGCCCCGGTTAAGGCCGTAAAAAAGGCGGAATCTAAAAAAATAATCGTTCCGGAAAAATCAATAAAAACAACTAAAATAGGCATAAAAGCGGAGCCGAAGAAAATGGCCGTTCCCGTAAAACCTGTAAAGACCATTCAAAAAATAGAAGTAAAAAATAAAACAATGCAGAAGGATCCCGTGATGAAAGAACCCAAAAATGTTAATGAAAGTATTAGTAAGAAAGCAACCAACGTAACAAAATCTCAAAAAACAGAAGAAACAACGAAAAACGTTACAAAACCGGCACCGGCTACCCGCCCCTACTCGGCAACCGGTACGAAACGACGTTTAGTCGTCAGCTTTAAGAACCTTTCTCCTGAGCTCATGGCCGAGCTAAAAGAAAAATATCCGCACGGATACATCGACTACATGGATGAGATCATGAAAGTAACCAAACCGGATGGCACCTATTTTCATGCTATTACCCTCGACCTGCCCGATACCGTTTATTTGGTAAAAGTAGATGTAAAAGTGGATGATTATGATGAAGTTGAAAAGGTAATATTCGGCGGAGGCGGCGATTCTGGAGATCCTGATTTCCCGGAAACGGACACCGATACCGATGATGAAAATAATCCGGCCTTTGCCGCTGAAGAAGACGATGACGAATAAGATTCTTTAGTCACTTATACGTAAAAAGCGGAATTACTTAAAATTCCGCTTTTTACGTATAAACTTTTGAACTCTAGTGAGTATAATTCTTTATTTTAGATTGTTCCCTCTCAAGTCCACCACTTCCGCGTTCGGATAACGTTGAGCCGGATAAATAAAACTGCCGTCCTCTATATTGGTCACACTCGATGCAAAATTAATCACTTTAACCGTGTAGCGAATGCCGTCTTTCGTATTGTAATTAATGATATAGGGACTCAAACTTTTCGCTTCAAATGTAAGAATAATAGAGATGTAGTTGCTTTTCCGATCATTAGGAAACATCTCTATTTCTTTCAGTTGCTTCCCATCCTCTGTCCTATCCGGTTTTTGTTTATATTTAAAACCATTTTTATAGTTTGCAGTAATATATGCCAACGGATTATCCGTAATGTCCATAGCTTCACCAGCCGGGAAAATAGTTACTTCATCGACCGGTTTGTTATAGAACCATTTGCTTTTTCCATCACAATACACTTCTATCTCGCCCATAAGTATCCGGAATTTATTACCGCTATATAGAAGTGTTCCCCGATGTTCTTCGGTGGCATTGTCTTGCAAATTTTCGAATTTTGCAATAAAATTCATTTCCACGATGGGATATGCATTCATTTTCTTAACAAACGCTTCTATATGGGATTTGGCATCCTGTGCGGTAACAACTATGGTCGTTAAACAACAGAGAATAAATAATATACTTTTTTTAAACATAGACGGTTAAATAACTTTATGTAGAGCTTTATTTCACCTCTTGCACCGCTTCCATACCACGTTGAATGGCCTGTTCGTTCATCGGGATGAGTTTGTGGTGGCGTTCGGGCAACGATTTTTTCAAACCGGCAATCACGTTTTCCATTTTCACTACGGGGCGTTTTTTCAGGTATGCTCCCAACACCACCATGTTGTAGGCTTTGGCGTTGCCCATCTTGGCGGCTTCTTCGGCCGCTTCGATTTTGCAAACTGTAATGTCTTTGCGTACCGGCGGCTTGGTAATACCGTTCGGATCGTACAATAGCATGCCGCCCGGGCGTACCGTGTTTTCAAACTTATCCAACGATTGTTGGTTAAGGATGATAGCCGTGTCGCATTTGTTCACAATCGGCGAACTGATGCGGTTGCTGCTCAATACGACTGTTACGTTGGCTGTGCCGCCGCGCATTTCGGGGCCGTACGAAGGCATCCATGTTACTTCCATGTCTTGCATGATACCCGAGTAAGCCAATATTTTTCCCATCGAGAGAACGCCTTGTCCTCCGAATCCTGCTATGATAATTTCTTCTTTCATATTATTTCAAATTAAAAGCCTCTCCCCAACCCTCTCCAAAGGAGAAGGGAGCGTATGGGCCTGTGACTCTGATTTTATTTTTTGCTCATTTTTTAAAGTAGCAATTAATTATTAAAAGCCTCTCATATCTCCTCTCCCTTTTGGGGAGAGGTCGGGAGTGGGGCTCTTACTCGTCTTTTATATCTCCCAACGGATATTCGGGGAACATGTTTTCTTCCATCCATTTATTGGAATCTACCGGAGTCAGCTTCCAACCGGAATTACAAGTGCCCACTACTTCTATAAATGAAGTTCCTTTTTTCAAGGCCGAATTTTCGAATGCTTTGCGAATCGCTTTTTTCGCTTTGCGGGCAGCTGCCGGCGTTTGAGCCGATTGGCGGGTTACGTAGCAAGTGCCTTTCAATTGTGCAATGAGTTCGGTAATGCGCAACGGGTGGCCGTTTAGCTCTGCATTACGTCCGTAAGGCGTAGTGGCGGTTACTTGTCCTATCAAGGTAGTCGGGGCCATTTGTCCGCCTGTCATGCCGTAGATGGCATTGTTGATGAAAACAACCACTATGTTCTCGCCACGGTTGCAGGCGTGCATGATTTCGGCCGTACCGATAGAGGCCAGGTCGCCATCGCCTTGGTAAGTGAATACATACTTATCGGGATTCAGGCGTTTGATAGCCGTGGCCACCGCCGGAGCGCGTCCGTGAGCAGCCTGTTCCCAATCGATATCGAGGTAGTTGTATGCAAATACGGCACAACCTACCGGTGACACGCCGACTGTTTTCTCCTGGATACCCATTTCTTCGATAACTTCGGCAATGAGTTTGTGTACTTCGCCATGGGTGCAACCGGGGCAATAGTGCATTACCGTGTCGGTCAACACCGGCGTTTTGCTGTACACTTTATTTTCTGGTTTTATGATGTCTTTTATGTCCATAGTCTTTCTTTTTATGAAATGGATAAACTATTATAACGAAAACGTCTTTTTCAACGCATCCAATACTTGTCCCGGATCGGGAACCATACCGCCCAAGCGGCCGTAATGTTCTACCGGCACCTTGCCGTTTACCGCCAAGCGAACATCTTCTACCATTTGTCCGGCACTCAATTCTACCGAAAGTACGCCTTTCAGTTGCGGCACCAATGCTTGAATCGCTTTTGTGGGATACGGGAACAGGGTGATGGGGCGCAACAAACCGAGTTTGATGCCTTGCGCGCGTGCCATTTCTACGGTTTCCTGGCAAATACGCGACATGGCGCCATAGGCCACAATCAGGTATTCGGCATCGTCGCAGTTGATTCTCTCGAAACGTGTTTCGTTTTCACGAATTTTATTGTATTTCTCTATCAGTTTTAAATTGAAGCGTTCCTGCACGTCGGCTTCCAATGCCAGCGAGGTGATGACGTGGCGCGCACGGTCTTTCGTTTTTCCGAGGCAAGCCCAGTCGCCCGACATTTTTTGAATTTCCGCTTCCGTCCAACGCGGTTTTTCGGGGCTCAGTTCTACTTTTTCCATCATTTGGCCAATCACGCCGTCAGCCAAAATCAGCGCAGGATTGCGGTATTTGAAAGCGAGTTCGAAACCTACATCCACAAAGTCGTTCATTTCCTGTACCGATGCAGGCGCAAGCACAATCATATGATAGTCGCCATGTCCGCCGCCTTTAGTCGCTTGAAAATAGTCGCTTTGCGCCGGTTGGATAGTTCCTAAGCCCGGGCCGCCGCGCACTACGTTTACCACCAAACACGGAAGTTCCGCTCCGGCTAAGTAGCTCAAGCCTTCGGTCATCAAACTGATACCGGGGCTGCTCGACGAGGTCATTACTTTTTTGCCGGTGGCGGCGCCGCCATACAACATGTTGATAGACGAGGTTTCGCTTTCGGCTTGCAATACTACCATACCGGTAGTTTCCCATGGTTTTTCTTCCATGAGCGTTTCCATAATTTCGGATTGGGGGGTTATCGGATATCCGAAATAGCCATCGCAACCGCAACGGATAGCTGCCAGCGCAATCACTTCATTTCCTTTCAGGAGTTTTTTCTCTGCCATATTATTTAATTTTCAGATTTTTAAATTCAATAATTCAATGATTCCAAAATTCAACGATTCAAAAATGATGAAATCGTGGAATGGTTGAATCTTTGAATTGGTTTATACTTTTACGCGATAAACCGTAATGCACGAATCGGGACAAACCGTTGCGCAGTTCGTACAACCGGTACATGCTTCGGGATTCAGCATATAGGCATAATTATATCCCTTCGCATTCACTTCCTTTGCCAATGCGATCACTTTGGTGGGACAGTTGACAACACACACGCTGCAACCTTTGCATTTTTCGTTATCCACCACTATTGCTCCTTTAAGTGCCATATTTTTTTTCTTTTTTATGATTTGATTACTATATGAAAGCAAACTACAAGCTTTTTTCAAAAAAATGTAATTTTTCGCATCGCAAATGTAGTACTTTTATATTGAAATAGCAAATTGTTGGTATTCGCGATAAGACATATTTATCAAAAAAATGGACTAAGCAATAATTTGCAGTCATTTCCCGCTAAAGAATTGCTTTTACCGGCTTTTGTTCTTAGTTGATTATTCTTATAGATTAATCACCAGTTCCGCTTTTGCAGCCAGTACTTCATTGTGCGTAACCAGCCTAATTCTTATTATTTTCTCTAATGCCTATGGCAAACGGATATTTTATGTGTGAATTATTTTCTGGAAAACCGATAAGTTGCCATTCATATATTTTATTAATATCAATAAAAAATGTTTCCAACTTCCGAGATGTAACAGGAAAGATTGGAAATGGCTCTTCATGCGAACTTTCCTCACTCTTGTTATTAATCTCTTGGATGATTTCCATCGCCACAAATATTCCTTCGGGAGGCAGGGAAATCCATTCATCTCGAATGTTGACTTCCAATATCCCTTGACCCCGCAGTTCTATCACTTGACTTTTGTTTAGCAAGGATACACCGGGTTTTCCGTCGCTGGTTACACTGTAAATTTGTGGGCGTACTATAAAACTTACCGACTTATCTTGCACTTGGTAGCGATAATACAATTTTTCGATGGGACACAACTGATATTTATTGCTACTGACATAGGTTGCTATAATAGTTGGGTCAAACACGGGTTTTCCACTTGCTTTATCATACCACCTTCCAAACACTTCTCTTCTTCTTTTTTTTAGATCTCCCACTATTCTTGTATGTACTTTTAGAGGGCGTATTACTACTTCGTTCAGTACATACGTTTTTGGGGTTAAATAAACAGTTCCGGATAAGGAGGCAATGATTGTCCGTAAGTCATGATACCCCATCATTTGCAGGAGAATACTATCCTTTTCGTGATATTCTGTAGGTACAATAAATCTGCCCTGTTCGTCAGTATAGATTCCCTTTTGTTCTTTAAGGAAGATTACTGTAACGTAGGGAAAAACCTCCTTTGTTTCAGCGTCGGCAATTATTATTTGTGCTGTTAAACCGACTGAGAAAAATACGTTCAAGAGAAGAACTGTTAATAATTGATATTTCATGCTATTTTTAAACAATTAATAAAAAAGGGACTAAGAAGAATTTACAGTCATTTCCCACTAAAGAATTGCTTTTACCGGCTTTTGTTCTTAGTTGATTATTCTTATAGATTAATCACCAGTTCCGCTTTTGCAGCCAATACTTCATTGTGCGTAACCAGTACACAAATGCGTTGATGTTTTTCACGCTCCAATAAATTCCACACAAACTGAATGGTAGATTTGTCCATATTGTTTGTCGGTTCGTCCAATAGAAGGATAGCGGGATTTTTATATAAAGCGCGGCACAGCCCTACCAATTGGCGTTGCCCACCCGATAGATTGATGCCGTCCTCCCCCACTCGGGTAAGAGTACCTAATGGCAAGTTATTAAAATAAATACCGATACCTAATTGCTCACAAAAATCCAAACATCTCTTGATATTTTCTTCATCGTTTGTCAGGCAAATATTTTCAATGAGTGATGCATTGAATAGTTTAATGTGTTGCGGCATAACGCCTATTCTTTCACGCCAATCGTTTAGCGGAAAGGATTTCCACGGAATGTCATCCATTACTATTTCACCGGCTTCTACGTCATAGAATCGTTGTAAAATTTGTAACAATGTACTTTTCCCACAACCGATTTCACCCAGAATAGCTGTGAGCTTTCCTTTATGGGCGGTAAAGTTTACATCATTTAAAAGTAACGGACGCCCGGGAAAGCGGAAGCGAATATTTTTCACCTGCAATGTTTCTATTGTTTCGGTTTCTTTTCGAGGTACGACCTCATCGCTTTCTTTGTCCATACTTACAAACTCATAAAGCCGGTCATAGGCTACTTTTGCTTCTTGCAGCGTTATATAAGCGCCCGATAAAGATGCAGACGAATTAATAACAGAGGCTGACAATGATAATACGGCGACTAACGCTCCTAAACTCAACACATCGTGCAATACGGCAAAAGAACTGAAAACAATGACGCCGAGGATAGCTAATGTTCCTACATTTTCTACACGGAATCCCACGCGGTTTCCCAGTAGTGCCAAATCATAAATGGATGTTTGAAAGGTAGCGTAAATATGCTTGGTGTAGTTTGTAAAAAAGTCTTCCTTATTATTCGACTTAATGACTTCTACGCCCTGTACCGTATCGAAAAAATTACTTTCGGCGCCGGCATACGACATCATCACGCTACGCTGTCCGGCAATAATTTTTTTACTGTATTCCATAAATATAAGTGCAAAAAGTAACGCGCCGATGAGCGTGACCACGCCGCTTGCCCACCAATAGTTGAATAGTAAAACGGTGCAGATAACAACCGTTAATATATCGACGAGTAAAGTACCTGAAGCATAGTTTATCGTCCGCTGGATGCGCGAAGCATCGTTCAGACGGGCAGTAATTTCACCGGTTTTCAGACTGTCGAAAAATGATTTGGGAAGATATAAAATCAGATTGTAGAAACTCCCGACAATACGGTTCGAAAAATCTTTACTTTGCCGCGCCACTAATACGCCACGAAGATAGCCCAAGCCATTTTTAGCCAATAACAGCAAGCCTAAAACGATCACACCCACCCACAATTTTTGAAAATCTTTAGCCGGTAAAATCTGGTCGATGAGTTTTTGCGAAAAGATGGCCAGCGAAATACCGGCAACCGACACCACCATGCCAAGTACGGCGATAATGGAAAGAATGGATATATCGGGCTTTAACAACGATTTTAACCATGCCTGTTTATGTTTGGCTACATCGCTCGTTGTTTGAAATTTTTCTCCTTTTTCAACCAATAATAGTTTTTTACTTTTCCAGAAATGCTCAACATCCTTTTCCGTCATAATAGCGATGCCTTTTGCCGGATCGCCAATCACAAAACCGCTTGGTGAATGCCCGTAACAAACCACATAGTGTTCCAACCCGTCGTCTAAGGTTACATGTAAAATAGCCGGAGCGGTAATTTCCTGAAGGTTTTCAATTTCTGCTTCGAAGCCTTCGGCTGCTAAACCTATGTTGTTAGCTGCTTGATACAAACCTAACAAGGTGGTGCCGGTAAGCGATGTCCCGCTTTGTGCTTGCAGTTTTTCCTGCGGAATGTTGCCTCCAAAATATTTTACAATAGATGCCAAGCACGCTAAGCCGCACCACGATTGGTTATGCTGACGTACCAGTGTTTTTTCGATATGTTTTAAAGTAAGAGGCTGCATGCTTGTTTATGGAATGTAAGATAACAGGGCTTCTATTTTTACTTCGCCGAAAAATGTTTTCCGTAAGCGACGTTCGGTGTCGTAAATAAATACGGTGGGAATAGATTTTACGTCGAACAGCGGCAGGCTCATATAGGTGCTATCTATAGCCGTGTAAAAATGCGGAATAGTGTCGAATCCATACCGGTGGCGGTAGTCGATAATACTGTCGCGCGGGGCGGTGCTAACCATAAGCACCGTAGCCTCTTTAAAAGCTTCCTGCGCGCGGCTGAGCTCGCGTCCTTCGTACTCGCAGTGTCCACAGCCCGGATTGAAGAAAATAACAAAGGTGGTTTTTGCCGGTAAATTGTCCGTAGCAATATTCCCCGAAGGAACTAATGGAAAAGCAAAACCGGGCAGCAAAGCGATTTGTTCCGCCACTTTTTTTTTATGGTTTAGCTTTAATACCACAACCACGGCTAAAGCCGCAATAGCTGCTATAAGCGCAATACGAATAATAATTTTCAGCATAAAGATTTAAAATTCAAATTTTATATACATTCAATTGCCGTCCGCTTTAGCTGACGGATTACAAAATACAGCCGATGAACTGAGCGCGGAATACCGTCTGTATCTCAAAAAAAATAATTGCTCCGCACTTGTATAACATACTTGCCAATTGTCCGTCAGCTAAAACAGACGGCAAAATACCGGTTTACAATTGGAAGATCATTAGGTATCACATCGTAATTAAAATCATGACCAGCACCCACAATAGCAGGCCGACACCGTAGGTTTGAAACACAAATTCCATCCCTTTTGCAAACGTTTTCCGGAATGCGTAGGCTACAAACGCCGCCAACAGCAGCCAATAGAGAATTTCGAACACATTGACCAAGGCTAACGGATAATTGAGATACACCGGCATTTGCGGGTGATAGACATAAAATAAGAGCGAAAACGGCGAGATGCTTAAATCTGCAAGCGTAGCGGCTCCTGCAAAAAGAAAATAAATAAGATTACCAGCCGCTGCCACAGCAAACACCATATCGGCCTTTAGGGCGATGTTGAAGCAGGCTCCGAACGATTTATCTTGATGGCTACCAAAAAACAAACCCGTGTAAAGGCAAAGAGCTGTAAACGACACGCGCAATAGAATGATGACGGGCAGCAGCAAATAGCCGATCCATTCCCATTGTTTGCCTACTTCCCACATTTCATCGATACGCTCTATGCTCAGTTGCTCACCGTAGGTTTGGTAATACAAATTTTCGGTAAAGAACAGCTTTTTCTGAATGATGCTAATAAATAGCAGAAACACTATCAAGCCCAAAAAAAAATAGCTTTTTTTGCAATTATAAAGTTCTTCTAAAAACGACTTCATAAATAATAAAGTTTAGTATAGCGATTTATGAATATTTGTAGGGTTCGTGAGCATGAATCTTGCTACTTTTTATATATTGTGATAACCAACAGAATAGCCAACTCAAAATAAATTGAAGTAATGACATACTTATTGGTTGTTATTTCGAGAAGCATTAGCATGGCCGCTATTAATAATAGCGCTATCATTGCAGTTAGAATAACTTTTTTCATAAACATTTTACACATTAAAAGTTTAATCGGATTTTTTGATTTTTTGTAACGTAAAAATACAAGACAGAATGCCGCATCCGCCACAAATCATAAGAAGAACAATGTCAATAGAAAACGCTTCTTGCAAAAATAAACGAACGATATTTGCTATGGAATATAATATCCAAAATATGAGCAGTCCACGATAAAATCCAGCAGGAAGATAATCTGTTTTCTTGGCCATAATCAATAATAATCAAATAATAGTTATAGAAAAACTGGTTGCAGGAGTAATTATTTTATGCAACCAGTTCTCCTACTTTAAAATCATCCAAGTGTGATGGTCTTATTATTTTTTGCGTATGTTTTTTACAAATTCCATTGTATTCTTAACAGCTATGAAGAGTAGTATCATAGCACAGCATACTAGTGATATTTTATAGTAAATACTATTGTTATCAAAAATAAAGAAACACACGCATACAAGTACCAATAGAAACCACAAGAGCCAATTTAACTTAGTTAATCATTTCATAATGCATATTTCAAACTACGAAGTTGCGACTCTGACAATGGCGTAAGTAGCGCAAGTTATGTCTGCAGCTGTCGCCAAGGCTGCGGTGGCAGGAGTTACATAGGACACTATTTTAAGTATACGACTTGCTCCCCCAAAGGGCACATGTTTTATCCCAAAATGCCCAACCATCACCACCATTCACTTGTTCCATTTGATTTAATGCTACTTTTTCATGATTTTTTAATATACTGATATCCTATTAATCTCAATATATTGTAATAAATAAATATCAGTATATTCAAATAATGATTAGAGAGACGTTGTTTATGCCGGTCGTATCTTGAAATAGTGTTTTTTAGCAAATATGCTATCTAACAAACTAAGTACGGCAATAGAGGTAGTCGCAATCATAGTCAGAGAAATGCTTATCATAGAAAAAGAAAATAGAACAAAAACCATTATTAAGAAGCCGATTGCTAATGCTCGCACAAACTCAGGGACTCTTCTACGGATAACTATAGAAGCTATCTCTGTCTTTATATTCATTTGTTCGTAACCTGACGACCAAAATTGCTGTGCTTTAATTGTATAGTTTCCCATAGGCACCTCAATCGTTCTTATTTGATTGTTTTTGACACGAATAAGTTCGTCTCCTATAAAAACATCAATTGGTTGAAACGAGAATAAACATCCATTTTTAATATTTACTTTTGACATCATATTATTTTATAGATTGGGACATTATTCATTAATGATTTAATCATAGCATCCACCTATCCATGAGCCTACAGCTAATCCAATAGCAGTTGGAGCAAAGATAAGTGCACTAAAACAGCTTAAAATACTCGCAACAGTAGCTACTTTTGCAGCTTTATTACATTTTTCCTCAGACATTGTTATACCACCATTCACTTGTTCCATTTGACTTAATGCTAACTTTTTCATAATCTTTTAATTTTAAATTGTTTAAATAAATAACTATAGCGGGCCGTATCTATCATTTCAACAGCCCACACAGCAAGTGCTGCATATTAAAAAAATTATGTATCTTTGGGGCACCTCCTTTTTTATAGAAAGGAAGTAGGGGTGGGTTGTTGGACTTTTACCGAGCTTCACAATTTCCGCCCCTTTTCTTCCTTCTGGATTTCAATTACTACTATATCATTTAATTTCCTTTTTCCAAAATTCAACACTCCATGTTCGAAAAACATCAGAGATTGCTTCGTTCCTCGCAATGATGTCCTTCGCGCTTTCTTTGCGAACTTAGCGGTTAAAAAAGACTTTTCAAACGGCCTCGTTCATTTTATATTTTTTCCGGCAATATGCCGTGTTTTTGTTAACCATACATACAGAACAAAATACAGGAAAGGCTCCTCTTATCTTTTCTCCCTTCAACTACTCAAACACGGTTTTTTTTTTTAGAAAAGCGAATCTTTTGTAAGCTAATTTAGATTCAATGTGCAAGTATATAAAATATTTTTTAGATTAACAAGTGTTAGAATAAAAAAATATCAACTTATTTTATAATTTACTAATATTCAATACACTATTTTTTTTGTAAATAAAAGATTGTATTTTTTACTATTTACTAGGAAAAATTTAACGACTATTTGATATGTATCCGAATTCCGGCCAACGCATTAATCAGTCCGAGGCCTTCTCTTTCCTCATCCTTAAATTTTTCCGTTCTCTTTACACCGTTTTCCTCATAAGTAAGTTGGCTAAGTGTCCCACTGGTTGCTTTCAAATTCATACCTATCCCGATTACCGGTGAAATCATATATTCCACCCCGAATGATGTTTGCAAGCCGACATTGGCGCCTGTTGCTTTAGTATGCTCTCCCGCAAAGCCCATGTTGCTTATATAACCGATATAGCCAAGCCCTATCGAAACATCAAATAACCATTTCGTATTTCGTGTTGCTCCGCGGAAAACGTACGCAGCCCCTATATAATTAATGCAATCGGAAATTTCCAGCATTCCGGAGATACCGGTTTCCGTATCGGTTGCTAACTCATGATGTGACGCTCGATAATTTTGAAAGGAAAACTGAAGCCCGTGTTGGTCTGCAAAAAAATATGCCCCGGAAACATCCCATGTAAAACCGGCGTCCATCTTTTTGTAAAATGATATTGCATAAGAACTTATATCCTC
The DNA here is from genome assembly GCA_031551045.1 of Bacteroidales bacterium. Classification (GTDB taxonomy): domain Bacteria; phylum Bacteroidota; class Bacteroidia; order Bacteroidales; family UBA932; genus JAVBOD01. The sequence continues at coordinate 49,492 of JAVBOD010000006.1, read as the reverse complement.
TCTGATTTTGGCTGTCCGCCAACTATAGCCGGCATCAACAGCCCATGTCATACGGGGCAATAAGCGTTCTCGTGCGGCATGTTTCTCTGCCATCATACCTGTCATTGTATTATAGGCATTAGGCATTTCCCGGGCCATTGTATCGGAAAATGCTAAGGTGTTTTGCGGTGTCTCCGATACTTTCAGGATGGTAGCCTCGATTTGATGGCATGAACTACCCCAAAATGAGGGGCGGTGGTGCTCGGTAATCAATAAGGCATTGCCACCTATTTTTCTCGCCTCATTCATCGCCATTGTAAAAACCGTTACCGAATCACAGTGTGTAGAAAGGCCTGAATCATGAATATTCACAGCTCCTAATGCCTCTGAAGATAAGGGAACCTGATTCGAATTACTGTAAACCGATACGTAAGCAGCGGCATCCAACGGCGGATAAGTTTTCAAGATATTCGTTGCCAACTTGGGAGAACAAGACCCCAATAATAGGAGCAAAAATGCATAAGTAAAAATATTTTTCATAGATATATTGGTTAAATAATGGTTATCGTAACACAAAAAAATTAATACCTATATTCTCTTCACCCGCCTTTCGTAGTTAGCCACGCGCATCACTCTTTGTATGCCTTGAATATTTTTCAATTGATATAATAATAAATCGAGCTGTTTATGGCTGTTTACCGACACCTGAATCCGCCCGTCGAACGTGCCGGAACGTTCGGCCACGTTGATAGCGCGCAAGGTAGCGCCCACTTTGGACACCGCTTCGGCCACGGCGTTCACGAGGCCCGGCTCATCAAACCCCGTGATTTTGATAAAGGTTTGGAAAGCGTTCGTGGCCGCATCGTTCCGCCATTTGGCTTTCAGCACGCGATAGGGATACTTATCGAGCAGGCGGCTTGCATTGGGGCACGAAAACCGGTGGATTTTAATACCGTCCTTCACGCTGACAAAACCGAAAATCTCGTCGCCGAATATGGGATTGCAGCATTTTGCCAATTTGTAGCCCATATTGCTCAGCCGTTCGTCAATCAGTAAATAATCGGACGCATCGGCCGCTTTTTCTTCAAGGGGTTTTGAGGCCGGCCGTGACGAGGGCTCGACAGGTTCGGGCGTTTCCTGCCAAGTTAACAAACGCTCTTTCACATCGGCCAAATCAATTTTCCCGGCCGCAATAGCGGTATAAAAATCGGTGATTTGTTTATATTTGAAGTATTTCAACAAGATACCCAACAGCTCGTCCGTCAAGCTAAGCTTCCAGTTTTTCATGCGCCGGTCCAAAATTTCTTTGCCGGTTTGCGCCTGTTTGCCGGCTTCTTCGCGCAAGCGCTGTTTAATCTTTGTGCGGGCCTTGGAGGTCACCGTCCACTTCAGCCAGTCCTCGCTGGGCGTTTGATTTTTCGAGGTAAGAATTTCCACCACGTCGCCCGTATGCAATTTTTCTTTAATGGCAACATTCTTGCCGTTTACAATAGCACCCACGCATTTTTGCCCGAGACCGGTATGCACGTCAAACGCAAAATCGAGTACCGACGCTCCCGACGATAAACGCCGCAAATCGCCGTCTTTCGTAAAAACAATTACCTCGTCCAACTTAAATTCTGAAAAATATTTCCGCGCATCATCCGGGTTCGTTTCTTCGGGCGCCTCCAGTAAACGGCGTACATTCTCGAGCCACGCCTGCAATCCCTGCTCCTGCTTCACTCCTTTATAGCGCCAGTGTGCGGCAGAGCCGCGTTCGGCAATATCGTCCATCCGCGTACTGCGGATTTGCACTTCCACCATTTTTCCATCAGGAACTTTTACCGTAGCATGTAAGGATTCGTAGCCGCTGGGGCGCGGCACCGTAAGCCAGTCGCGCATCCGCTTCGCGTCCTGTTCGTAACAATCCGTCACCATGGAAAAAACTTTCCAGCAGTCGCTTTTCTCGCGCTCGAGCGGCGTTTCGAGGATAATGCGAATGGCAAAAACATCATACACCCCTTCGAAATCCACTTTCTGCGCCTTCATTTTTTGCCAAATGGAATGAACGGATTTTGTACGGCTTTTTATTTCGTAACGGAAACCTTGCTTTTTCAATTCCTCTTCAATCGGCTTAATGAAGCCGGCGATAAATTGCTCCCTTTCGCCTACTGTTGTTTTCAACTTATTCGAAATGAGGCGGTGCATATCGGGTTGCATGAACTTCATCGACAAATCTTCCATCTCGGATTTTATATAATACAAACCCAACTGATGCGCCAACGGGACATACAATAAGGACGTTTCCAACGCTTTTTTATCTTGTTTCGACTTTGGAAAGAAATGCAGCGAACGCATTACTTCCAAACGGTCTAACAATTTTACAATCGTCACGCGCGGGTCCAGCGAATAGGAAACAATGAGCTTACGGAAATTTTCGGCTTGCAAGCTGGTATTCTTAGGATCTATTTCGGCAATGTTATTCAGGCTCTGCACCATCAGCGCAATTTCGTCGCCGTATTGTTTTGCAATGGCGGCAATCAATTGTCGTTTACGTTTACTTTCCTTATCTAACCATTCCTGCCACTCCTGATTGCTCAGCGCTTTCGAAGCTGTTTTTTCTTTACTTTCTCTTTTGCCCGTATTGCGCCGCGCTTCCATTTCCGCTTTCTCGTCCTTATTCAGCGGAAAAGCTTCGTGCAGAAAAATAGCTGCCACTACCGACGGCATCAAACCCATTTCCTCGACCGCCATGCGCGCCACCGCTAATGCGTGAAACACGAAAGGATCGCCGTTTTCGCGCGTACGGTTTTTTAACGCATCTACCGCTGTAGCGTATGCCCGGCCAATAAGCGCCTGGTCTGCCGCAGGAAAGTGCGCGCAAAAATCCAACTCTTTTATATTTAATGATGATGACATTATTTTTTACAATCTATTTTACTTGTTTGTCGTTCTTCGCTTTGCTCAGAATGACAAGCCTCGCCAACAAATATCCAATATATAGCATCCGGCATCTACTATCTGACATCTAAAACCACAGATTCTTCGTTTCGCTCAGAATGACAAATTCCATGGATAAATGTCTAAAATCCGATATCTAATATCAGGTATTCAAAATTACAGATTACTTCGCACAGAACAACACAAAAATAACCAATCACAAATTTATAAAAAATGCGCATCTTTGCAAAGTATTTTAAAAAATTAACAATGGCGAGACATCCGAAACCCTTATTAGAAAACGTTCTTATCACCGGCGTTGCCGCCGAAGGCAAAGCGGTTGCCCGTGTTGACGGGAAAGTATTGTTTGTTCCGCAGGCTGTTCCCGGCGACATTGTAAACGTACAAGTAACTAACAAGCGGAGCAGTTTTATGGAAGGTTTCGTGACCAAGCTCGTGAAACCGTCCGACAACCGGATAGCGCCTTTCTGTGAACATTTCGGTATCTGCGGCGGATGTAAATGGCAGCACCTGCCCTACTCTTTGCAATTACACTATAAACAACAACAAGTGCAAGAGCAGCTAAGCCGTATCGGAAATTTAGTATTACCGGAAATAATGCCGATTATCGGATCGGAACAAACGACACACTACCGTAATAAATTGGAATTTACCTTTTCGTGCAGCCGCTGGATGACCAAGGAAGAAATTGGCCGCGCCGATACCATTACCGACCGCGATGCGCTGGGATTCCACATTCCCGGCCTATTCGACAAGGTGCTCGATATCCGCACCTGCTATCTGCAAGCCGAACCGTCGAACGCTATCCGCTTAGCCGTAAAAGCCTTTGCCATCAAGCATCGATTACCGTTTTTTGATTTGCGTCAACAAACGGGTTTACTGCGTAATCTCATTATCCGTAGCAGTTCCACGGGCGAAGTGATGGTGATTGTGGTATTTGCGTATGACGACGAACCGGCTCGCACACTGCTGATGACACATATTCAACAGGCGTTTCCGCAAATCACCTCGCTGATGTATGTGATAAACGGCAAGCGCAACGACACTATTTCCGACTTGCCCGTACATCTTTTCGCCGGTCGCGATTATATAGAAGAACGCATGGAAGACCTGCGGTTTAAAATCGGGCCGAAGTCGTTTTACCAGACCAATTCAGCACAGGCCTACCGGCTATACAGCGTGGCGCGCGAGTTTGCACAACTTACCGGAAACGAAACGGTGTATGATTTATACACCGGAACGGGCACTATTGCAAACTTTGTGGCACACCAAGCCAAAAAAGTGGTGGGCGTTGAATATGTGCCCGAAGCCATTGCCGATGCCAAAGATAACGCAGCACGCAACCAACTTGCGAACACTGCTTTCTTCGCCGGCGATATGAAAGACATTTTCACCGAAGCGTTCGTCACTACACACGGTGCTCCCGATGTGGTGATTTTAGATCCGCCGCGCGCCGGTATCCATCCCGACATTGCAAAGGTGCTACTGCGCGTAGCGGCGCCGCGCATTGTGTATGTAAGTTGCAATCCGGCCACGCAAGCGCGCGATTTGGCGCTGCTTTCCGGCATGTATGCAATCAGGAAAATACAACCGGTGGATATGTTTCCCCACACGCATCACGTGGAAAATGTGGTCTTGGCGGAGAAGCAATAAAAAAATGAAAATGTTTCAAAAAGTGTTACTTTCTATTTTTTCTAAAAGAATAACTATGTTTGCATAAAATTAATAATATTATGGGTATTCATAGAAAGGTTTTATTCGGGTTTATCGTTGTTGGATTTATTCTGTTCCTCTCCGGCTTAGTGTCTATTTTTGAAGTAACCCGGATGCGCGACAAGGTATCGGGAGTCCTCTCCGATAATGTGGACGCCCTTTTAAATACAAAAAGAATTGAAACGGATGTGGCGAATTATGCGGATTTATTATTAAAAAATTTACAAGCAGAGACTCTTGACACCTCTTTTTTTGCGAAGCACGAAAAGTTCCATGAAGACTATTTTGAAAAACTCAATAACAGCCATTTAAGCATCAATTATTCCAGCTTATTAGATAGCTTATATAACGCTTATGATCTCTATATAGCCGTGGTGGAAGAGGCTCCCGGAATATGGGGATATTCCGAAAACATACGCACGAATTGGATTTCCAATAGATTTCGGCCGGCCTATATACAACTTCATGATCTTTTAGAACACACCATGGAAATGAGTCAACGAGCTTTAGAAAAGAACTCGCAAGAAATAGAGAGCGGGTTCTACCGTTCTATCATGCCCGGCGTTATTGCCACTTGTGCCGGTATTTTATTAGTCATCCTGTTCAACTATTTCATCAATCTATACATTGTAACGCCTGTCTTACGTATTACAAAAGGTGTCAATGCCTATCTCTCCAATCGTATTCCCTATACTGTAGAAGCCGAAAACGAGGATGAGATTCAGGAACTGAACCATGCCATCAAAACATTGATTAGCGAATACAAGAGTTTAGCAAAAAGCAAGCAACAATGAGACTGCAGGTTGTCGTACGTTACACCGGTTTTGTATTACTGGTAAGCGCCTTTTTAATGTTTTTATCGGCCATTGTTTCATTGTGTTATCAGGCCGATTCCTCTTTTTCTCCCCTCCTGCTCAGTACATTTATTTGCGCCACCGTGGGCATATTTCCTTTGGTATTTGTGCCGGCACCTACCGAAATATCTACGAAAGAAGGTTATGTTATTGTCTTTCTGGCATGGATTGCGACTTGCACTTTCGGCATGCTTCCTTATTTATTGTGGGGAGGAGAATTTACGTTTATTAATGCGTGGTTCGAGAGCGTGTCGGGATTTTCCGGTACCGGCGCCACTATTCTGACAGATGTGGAAGCCATTCCCCATGGATTATTGTTCTGGCGTTCGTGTACCCACTGGTTGGGTGGTATCGGGATTATCATTTGCATGTTGCTTATTCTTCCTACGATGCGCAACCTTAAGCAACGGTTGGCAAAATTAGAGATGTCTTCCCTGTCGAAAAGTAGTTTCAAATTCCGCACACAGCAAACCATTCGCATTATCACCTGGGTTTATTTAACCCTTACCTTTGTTACTACAATATTATTGTGGCTGGCCGGGATGAATCTTTTCGATGCCGTCAACCATGCATTCAGCACGATTTCCACAGGTGGATTCAGCACCCGTAATTTAAGCGTACTGGGTTTTGATAACGTTTGGATAGAAGTAATTATCACCGTGTTTATGTTTATCTCCGGCTTGCATTTCGGTTTGATATTTTTGGCCGTTACCGGGCATATGCGTACGTTTCTTCATTCTACGATTGTGAAATTTTATTTTTTCTCGACGTTGATAGGTATTGTCTTTGTGGCCTGCAACCTGCACTGGAGCGAAGCGGCTTATGCTTGGCCCAAAGCGCTGCGTTTAGCGTCTTTCCAAGTAGTATCCCTATGTACCACCACCGGATTTGCTACCGCCGATACTTCCATATGGCCGAGTTTTTCCGTCCTGGTCTTGTTCTACTTTATGTTTCAATGTGCTTGTGCCGGCTCCACCTCCGGCGGATTGAAGGCCGACAGGTTTTTAATTTTGTTCAAAAGTATGCAAGCACAAGTGCGCAAGCTACAACACCCGAATGCTGTCGTTCCTGTACGCATGAACGGCGCAACCTTGGAATCCGATGTAACGGCAGGTGTCATACTTTATACGGCAACCTATATTTTTATTGTTTTTCTGGTAGCAGTCATTCTCACGCTGCTGGATTTGAATATCATGGACAGTTTTTCCGCCTCGGCCTCGTGTATGGCCAATGTCGGGCCGGGATTCGGCGATAGCATAGGTTCACTCGGTAATTATTCTTCGATGCCGTTTTTGGCAAAAGCGTTGCTATCCGTAGAAATGCTGTTAGGCCGCTTAGAAATATACGGGTTACTCATTTTCTTCTTTGCTAAAAGTTGGAGATAATAGCAACAGTGGACGGTAGCGGACTCCCGCAAGGCGGGAAAGCAATCTAATACTGTGAACAGTAGAGCAGAACATTAACATTCTGAGCGAAGCGAAGAATCTGTACTTCCACAGATTCTTCGCTTCGCTCAAAAGATCAAGAAATATATTACTGGATAGAAATCAACAACAGTCAGGAATAACCGGTCAATCCCAGTGCCCTGTGGCGCTGAATCCGATTATCAGGCAACAGTACGTGATGGCGATATAAATTACTATACTTAGGCCGATGGCCAAGCCTTTCTTCCATCCGCTCGGCGACCACACATGCACCAACAAGTAATAAATGAATCCGCCGGAAGCTCCGCCAAGAGTTACCGTGAGGAGCGGAAAAAACTCCCAAAGAGCTTGCCCCCAATTTTTCCCACTCACTACTCCTGCAATCCCAAAAATAAAAAACAGGAACAGCATCATCAGTACGAGCGCAATGCCGGCGCCTTGCAATACACGTTTTCTAAAAAAATTGTCAGACAGGATGTGTCCTAACAGTTCGTTTTGTTTAGTCATAATTCAATCATTTTATCATTAATTATTTTCTTCTTTACCTTGAAACCAGTTTACTTTTCGTGAAGCGTACATGATTACCGCCAAAGCAATAAACAAGCCGATACTTCCGATGAGTAACGCCAAATCTTCGAGTTGCAAAATCACATACAGGAAAATGTATAATACCGTGAACAACGAGCCAATCAACATTGTTTGTTTTGCTTTTTTGAAAATGGAATAGGAATAACTGGTTATCAAAATAACAATAGCTGTTGCCGAAATAAGGTAGGCCAACCAGAAACTCATTTGCTCCGAGAATGCCACCAGCAAGCTGTAGAAAAGAATCAACCCGATGCTTACCAAGAGGTATTGCATGACGTGAATACGCTTGCGGCTAATCAACTCAACCAGGAAAAATGCCAGGAATGTGAGAGCAATGAATAATATCGCGTATTTCACGGCACGCATCGACTTTTGATAATGGTCAACCGGTAAAATAAGATTCACTCCGAAGTCGGCAGACTCTAACGAAGACAGCGCCCCCACCCATGCTTGCGGGAAATTCCGGTTGTAGTTAAATACGCTCCAATCGGCCGTAAATCCGGTATTTGTAATGTTACGGTTGTCGGGCAGAAAAGCGCCGTCGAAACTGGGAGCGTTCCAAGGAGATACTACGGCTACTTTAGTGGTTTTTCCCACCGGCGTAAACGCCAAGCCTTCGCTTCCGTTGAGCAGTAATTCATAGCTGAAGGGATATTCCATATCGGGCGAAGCCGTTGCTTGCAAGGGTAATTTAATCGTCACACCCGATGGCAAAAGGGATGAACCTTCAATCCCCGGCATCGTTTCGCGCATTTCATTATTCCAAACGAAAGCCATTTTATTGCGTATCCCACGCATGTCGGATATACCTATGTATAAGCAGGCGTTTTGCCAATCGATAGCCGTCGGTTTCACATTCAACTCTTCGAAATTAGGCTGCTTGAAATGCCCTTGTACATTGATTTTCGCTTGATACACCACCACATTATAAATGCTCCGGTGTAGAATTTCGGGCTCCATGGTGGCTCTGATGCCCAATTCTTCAGGAAGGAAGTAGGCATTGTCCGATTCTTCTATTATTTCTACTTCCCCTTTTGTTCCGGTAGATTTGGAATAGGTGTACTTGTAGGGGACTTTAATAATGGGGCCGGTTAAGGTCTGCGCATCGCCCCACTTCGAACTCACTTCTTGCACGACGGAACGGCTGGCCGACTCGCGTTCGAAAATCAAATTTTGTACCATGACAATGGGAATAAGCAAGAGCAGCGTGAGCACGCCGATAGAGATCGCTTTGAAGGTAATGCTGCCGGTCACTTTCGACCACAGGGATTGAATAGGGTTGTTGGGTGTTTCCATAATTGTTTAATTTTTTATTTTATAATTTAAAAGTACTTTTATTTTCAAAGTAAATAGATAAAAAAATTATTGTTGTATGTTCATTAAGTCTTCCAAGGCTTTCAGGTGTTGCTGAAATAATTTTTCGCCCAATTTGGTTATAGAATAGGATGTATTCGGTTTTTTACCGATAAATTGTTTGTGGCTTCCCACCAGGCCATTGCTCTCAAGCGCTTTGATGTGGGTCGCCAAATTCCCGTCGGTAATTTCCAGCAGCTCTTTCAATTCGTTGAACGAAAGGCTGTCGTTGACCGACAACACCGCCATAATCCCCAACCGGATGCGGTTATCGAACACTTTATTTAAGCCCGAAATAATATTTTTCATTTCCGGTCGTAGTTAAAATAAATAATTAATCCGGCCACCACGTTGGCAATGCCGAATCCCAGTACCCAAAACAACAGGCTGTGACCGAAAAAGAAGGCGTCCAACAAGCCTAATACTATTTCGCATAAGCCTAAATAGTGAATTTCGGGGATGGTAAATTTACCGGCGCTTACCAAAGCCAATCCGTAGAAAATAAGCATGGCCGACGCCAAAAACTGGATGTGCCCGTGAAGCAGCAGGGCTATACAAAAAATACCGCCGGTTATAAACGGAATACAAAAATGTATAAGTGTACGCCGTGCCGAAAGCGTCCATACTTTTTGCCCGGCTTTTTTTGCTTTCCGGGCAATGAAATAATAAGTTGCCATGATGGCACAAAACAGTACTCCTGCTGCCAACAAAATCATTTTCGTGCGAATCGGCTGGCCGACGGACGTTCCCACGCCCCGCATATATTCGTCGTAACGCACGGCTCCGTTGCTCAAGACAAAAAAACGCGCCACGGCGGTGCCGATTAACGCCATTACGCCTGCTGCAAATATCGACCAGCCGCTCAAGGCCATGAATTTCGATGAGCGTTCCATCAATTTCCTGATGTGTTTAATATCTTCCGAATTTTGAATTGTTGTCATATCAAAAGTACTTTTAATTGCAAAGTAACGATTAGTTTTTGAATTGTGCAAATTTTTGTATCGACTTTTTTTGAACGGCTGATGAAAAGACGTTTTCAGTATATTTTAAGTATATTTGTTTTTGCATAGGAACCTCCAAAGTGAAAAATTAAAGCAATAAAAAAATGGAAGAAAAGTATAAAGTAGGAAAATTAGTTTACGATGCTAACATTTATGATGGCATGAATACAGCAACCGTTGATTTGCCATTTTATTCACGTTGGCTCAGCAAAAGAAAGAATGGTCATATCCTCGAATTATGTTGCGGCACAGGCAGGCTTACGCTCCCTCTTGCACAAGAAGGATATCATATTACCGGCGTTGATAATAGCACATCAATGTTGAACAAAGCCAAGGAAAAAGCGAACGAATTGAACCTTCCTGTAAAGTTTATTAAGGCTGACATAAGGTCTTTAGATTTACCGAAAGTGTATGATATTATTTTTATTCCTTTTAATTCCATTCATCATTTATATACGAATCAAGATTTTTTCAATGTATTAACAAGCGTAAAGAAACACCTGAAAGAAGATGGATATTTCATAGTCGATTGTTTCAATCCGAATATTCACTACATCGTACATTCGGAAAAGGAAGAAAAGATGATTGCCGGATATTCGACCAAAGACGGCCGGAAGGTTGTTGTGAAACAGACCATGATGTATGAAAATACAACTCAGATTAATCGTATAAAATGGCATTACTTTATAAATGGCAAATTTGATTCTATTCAAAATATGGATATGCGGCTGTTTTTTCCAAAAGAATTAGAGGCATATTTAAGTTTTTCCGGATTTAAAATTATTCATAAATTCGGTGGATTTGGAGAAGAAACATTTGAAGATAAATCAGAGAAGCAAATAGTTGTATGCAAAAAAATGAATGACAGTGAATAAGTGAGCATCTGAGCGATTTGCACCGCCCGCCGCGGAATGTCATGATTCATACCAAAAACGGAAGAAATACATTTTTAATACTGAAATTTAATTGTAAATTTGTAGTTATTAAAACCTTAGAATTACGGCACAAATTATGCTGGAAAGAAAGACGTTGAACGATTATCCAATATAACCGAAGACTACCTTTGCATCACAGGCCTTGCCGGGTAAACCGGCAGCACGTGGGCAACAGAGCGGCGGACAAACAAACCGGACAGTAAAGAAAAAATTGAAATAATTATTCATTTAAACCTACCATGCTATGACAAACATGTATCAAAATCAAAGCGGACAAACAACCGACCGGGAACAGTTAATTGCTCATTGCGGCCTTTATTGTAAATACTGCCCTTCCTTTACTTCCGGTAAATGTGACGGGTGCAGGGGTAATTCGGCCAAAAGCGCTGTTGTATATAAGCAATGCCAAGTAAAACCGTGTTGTGCCGAAAACAAGTTTTATACCTGTGGCGATTGTACGACATTTACATCCACAAAAGACTGTAAAAAATACAATCCTTTGATACTCCGGTTTGCCTCGTGGCTGGAGAGCAGCGACCGTAGCAAGGCGCTCGCAATGATTAAGGAACAAGGGCGCGCAGCATTTGCAGCGTACATGGAAGAGAAAAACTGGGTAATCTTCAAAACCAAAGATACTTTCCTCAATAAAAAATATGGCAAAAGATTGAACGAAAAATACTAAGACACACGAAAACCGTTATCTACAATCAACTGAAGGAAACATGTCGTTATCGCAACATTTGCATGAAAAACTAAAACTATATCTACAGCATGCGCCTACCGAAGGCCAACAGGTGTTGCTACACGATTTAGCCGAGTTTATTACCAAAAACGAGGCTAAAGAAACCTTTCTTATTAACGGCTATGCCGGAACCGGAAAAACCACCGTCATTGCCGCGTTAGTAAAATTGTTAGACGAGTTTAAAATCCGCTACGTACTCATGGCGCCTACCGGCCGCGCGGCTAAAGTGATGGCCAACTATTCGCAAAAACCGGCTTATACGATTCATAAAAAAATATACCGGCAAAAATCGCATGCCGACGGCGTGGGGCTTTTTGTACTAAACCACAACGATTATAAAAACACTTTTTTTATTGTGGACGAAGCCTCGATGATTGCTAACGGAACGCTTTCGGAGTCTATTTTCGGGACTGGGCATTTGCTCGACGATTTGCAGGAATTCGTGCGCAGCGGCGCTAATTGCAAACTCGTCTTAGTAGGCGACACAGCTCAGTTGCCGCCTGTCGGGCTCGACCGGAGTCCGGCGTTAGACAGCCTATCGCTCGAAAAATACGGGAAAGTGCATCCGGTGGAATTGACGGATGTTGTCCGGCAGGCCGAATCTTCGGGAATATTATACAATGCTACTTTGCTGCGAAAAAATATCGAACGGAACTATCCGGTGGTCCCCGATTTCTCTTTTCAATTTCCGGATATTGAAAACATCACGGGTGGCGAGGTGCTCGAAAAACTTTCCGAAGCCTACGAACGCTACGGCGAACACGAAACGGTGGTGGTGTGCCGTTCGAACAAACGCGCCAACCGCTACAACAACGGCATCCGTTCACGTTTATTGTTCCGCGAGGAGCAGCTCACCCGGCACGACCGCGTGATGATTGTGAAGAACTGTTATCAATTTTTAGAAGAAAACGAACAATTGGATTTTATTGCCAATGGCGATGTGGCCGAGATTCAAAACATCCGCAAATACGAAGAACGCTACGGTTTACATTATGCCGAAGCGGTGTTGCAATTTCCCGATTATCAGCAAACGGAAATAACGGCCAAAATCCTGCTCGACACGCTGCAACTGGAATCGCCTTCGCTGGGCAGCGAACGCCAACGGCAATTGTTTTTCGATGTGATGGAAGACTACAATCACTACAAAAGCAAGCAAAAACGCTATAGCGCCGTGCGCGAAGATTTGTATTTCAACGCGCTGCAACTGAAATACGCGCATGCCGTCACTTGCCATAAAGCGCAAGGCGGACAATGGAAAGCCGTGTTTGTCGATTATCCGTTTTGGGGCGACTACACGCCCACCACCGAAGACCTGCGCTGGCTCTACACGGCCATTACACGTGCTACCGAAAAGTTATATTTAGTGGGGTATAAACCAAGATAAAATAAATATCTGAAATATATTAATAATCAATCACTTAAAATATATCAATATTCTTAAATAATAAGCCGTTACTAACATTTTTTATGGATAATCGCGGTTTTTGGTTAAAAAATATTTGCATTTCATTAAAAAAATCTATCTTTGTTTAATTAAACTGAGATGAAAAAGCATTTAACCATATTAACTTTGTGTGTTTTATCGGCGCTTCCCATAGCGGCGCAGGTACAAAACAAAGGGCCCCTATTTTTCACCCGTTATGACTACGACAGGCGCTGGCACTTTGGGTTTTCGTTGGGTATGAACATATACGACTTTTATGTACGAAATTCCTTAACTCCTGTAACATTACCGAATGCAACAACACCGACCGTATTGCGTTCTGTGGTAAACAGCGTGTCGCCCGGGTTTAATTTGCAAGGTATTATCGATTATCGCATTGCTCCTAATTTCAACGCCCGTACCTTACCTGGCCTAAGTTTCGGTACGCGTACGCTTAATTTTTATCAAACGGATGCCAATGGAAATTTTTCGGACTTGGCATATAGTATGGAGTTTGATTCCTATTACATTGAAGTTCCGGTATTGCTAAAGTATTCGGCTAAAAGAAACAGCAATGTTCGCCCATATATGATTCTCGGAGGTAATCTTAAAATTAACCTCAATTCGAAAATAGCCGAGAAAAAAGGCGTATATTTCGGATTAAAACCGGTAGAGTCCTTTATAGAATTCGGACTTGGGCTCGACCAGTATTTCTACTACTTCAAGTTCGGCATGGAATTAAAATATTCTTTCGGCCTTACCAATCTTATATCGAAAGGAAGTAACTTCAAACAAGCTCCCGGCTACGAGGCTTACGGAAATTCCATCGATAAGCTTTGCTCGCAAATGTTGACCTTGGCGTTCAATTTTGAATAGTCCGGCGGCGGAATTCCGCACAAGCAATAGCCGTACTTACTGCCACATTTAACGACTCGCTTCCTTTCCGGTGAATAGGAAACGGAGGTATTAATAAACGGCTTGTCACTTGGCGGGCAACTGTTTCCGAAATTCCATTTCCTTCATTGCCCATTACCAAAACAGCTTTATTTTCGAGAACTGTTTCATAGATATTGTCACCATCTAAAAATGTTCCGTACACCGGCGCTTTTTTAGCTGCTTGCGCCAGAAAAGAAGCCAAGTCAAGATAAGTTATTCTAATTCGGAAAATAGCTCCCATCGTAGCCTGTATTACTTTCGGATTAAAGCAATCAACCGTGTGCGGCGAGCAAACCACATCGCGAATGCCGAACCAGTCGGCCAATCGGATAATGGTGCCTAAATTACCGGGATCCTGCACGTCGTCCACCGCTATTACCAAATCATCCGGCGGAATAGCCGGCGCCTTCGGAAACACCGGTTGGTGAACGACCGCCAATACGGGGGAAGCCGTTTTCAAGCCGGTGATTTTCTTCATTTCCACCTCACTGATTTGCTCGGCCGGAAACCGGAAGGTCGGCTGTAGAGGTATGGTGCTGTATAGTTTATAAATACTGAAAGGGCTATCTAATAACTCTTCCGTCATTTTTTCACCTTCTACCACAAAAAGGCGTTCTTCATCGCGGTATTTTTTATGTGCCAACGACGTAATCAGTTTTATTTCGGCTTTAGTAATCATTCCTTTTTCAAAATTCATGTGCGATATACACGGCAGCGCAAGCCATCATACCGGCGGTTTCGGTACGTAAACGGCTTTCTCCTAAAGTAACCGGCATGTAACCGTTACGCAAAGCCATCTCTATTTCCTCCGGCGAAAAATCACCTTCCGGCCCTATCAATACTTGAATGCGGGCAGTATTACGAATCGCTTCTTTCATATTATTCCGCATTCCTTCATCGCAATGGGCTATCAACTTTGTACCATCGAAAGGCTGGTGTACAAAAGCATGCATTCCGCAAGGATCGTTCAGCTTCGGCAAACGTGTTTTCAGCGACTGTTTCATGGCGGAGACCAGTATTTTTTCGGCCCGCTCTTTTTTCCATATCCGGCGTTCCGAATGCTCACATAGCAAGGGCGTAATTTCATCGACTCCTATTTCCGTGATTTTTTCGAGCATCCATTCGTAGCGATCTATGTTCTTCGTGAATGCCACTGCTAAGTGTAAATAATAGCCGCATGGCTGATAATCGTGCTGCACCTGCTCTATGTTTACCAAGCAATGCTTCGGATTGTTGTCTGCTACACGAGCTGTGAAAAGCGTTCCGCGCCCGTCGGTAAGGTGCAGTATATCTCCTACTTTCAAACGCAATACCCGTACACAATGAGCAGCTTCATCATCGCTTAATTGATACGTATTTCCAGCGATATCCGGCGTATAAAACAAATACATAAAAAATTATCTTGCCAACAAAGATAGCACTTTATTACGCATTTATTATCTTTGCTCCATGAAACGCATTGGATTATTATCGGACACACACGGTTATTTCGACGAAAAACTCTATCGCTTTTTCGAAGAAACCGACGAAATTTGGCATGCCGGAGATTTCGGAACGGTTAATGTGGCCGACGAGATTGCTGCGTTCAAGCCCTTGCGTGCCGTGTATGGTAATTGCGATGGTTGGGAGGTTCGTGCAAGCTATCCGGAATACCAATGTTTTACGGAAGAAGAGGTAAAAGTGTTGATGCTGCACATTGGCGGTTATCCGGGCGGCTACACCTCTATGGCGCGCCAATTAATCTATACGGAAAAACCAAAGTTATACATTTGCGGGCATTCTCATATTCTGAAAGTAATCAACGATCCGCAGCTACAATTGCTACACATCAATCCCGGTGCTGCCGGTGAATACGGTATCCATACGGTGCGCACCGCTGTCCGTTTTACGTTAGACCAGGGCGCTATTCTTGATTTGGAAGTGGGTGAATGGCCGCGAAAATACTAAACCATTTTCGCGATGACGAACAGATTCTTCGCTTCGCTCAGAATGACAACAAACATCATTACCTTAATCTTCTACTTTTTCCAAGCGGTGGAACGTTTCCATCCCTCTAATTTTCTTCACTTTTACCACTAAGTTATCAAGGTCGGAAGTATCGTGCACATACAGGTCGATATATCCTTCAAAAATACCATCGTGGCTTTCAATAAAAAGTTTCCGGATATTTACGGCTAATTCACCGGTAACAATATTTGTCAACTCGTTGAGAATACCGACACGGTCTATACCACGCATCCCGATACGCGCTAAAAACGATTTTACGGTATGCTTGGTCCAGCGCGATTTGATAATGCGATCGCCGTGTTGCGCCGCATAACGGACGGCCACGGGACAACTGCGTTTATGAATAAGAACCGTTTGGTCATTGTCAATAAACCCTATAATATCATCTCCGGGAATCGGCTTGCAACAAGGCGCAATATGGTATGACAAGCTATCTTCCTCCACATTTTCTTCTAATAAGAAAAGTTGTTTTTTGTCGATTTTCCCATTTGATAGCGATTCGTCAGCAGGTGCCGTTTGCGGCGATTTATCACCAAATCCGATGATACGAGAGAATTGTATGCCCCAATAGTTGACCCATTTATTTTCGGTATTTTTTTTGATTTTTTTCTCGAAATCCGTCAGGTCAATCAATCCGGCACCTACTTTACTAAACAGTTCGTGTTTATTATTCACGCCATAAGCATTCACCAACTTATGAAAAACCCGCGACTGTGGCTGAATCCCCATCTTGGCAAGGCGTTCTTCAATCATTTCGCGTCCCACTTTGGAGAGGTCTTTCACTTCCGATTTCAACGCATCCGTGATAAATGATTTGGCTTTAGGTGTAATCACCATATTCAGCCATTCTTTCTGAGGGCGCTGTGTTTCTGCGGTGAGAATCTCCACCTGGTCACCGGAACGCAAAATATGATTCAACGATACCAACTTATGATTTACTTTTGCAGCAATAGCTTTGTTGCCGATAGCCGAGTGAATATTGTAGGCAAAATCAAGAGCAGTGGCTCCTTTAGGTAATAATTTAGGTTCTCCTTTCGGCGTAAAAACATAAATTTCCGTGGTCAATAAACCGGCATGAAACCTGTCTAAAAATTCCAAGGCATCTATGTCGGGATTTTCTAAGATGTCCCGTACTTGCTGCAACCAGCGGTCTAAATCGTGTTCCTGACTACCGACATCTTTATATTTCCAATGTGCCGCCAATCCACGTTCGGCAATTTCTTCCATGCGGCGCGAACGTATTTGTACTTCCACCCATTTTCCACGCGGCCCCATAACAGTGCAGTGCAATGCCTCGTAGCCATTTGCTTTCGGTGTATTTATCCAATCGCGCCGGCGTTCCGGATTTTCGTGATAAGTTTCCGTCACCATCGAATAAATCTGATAGCATTGCGTGCGCTCCGATAATCCCGGGACCGGTTCAAATACAATACGCACGGCAAACAAGTCGTAAATCTCTTCGAAACTTACGTGCTTGGTATTCATTTTATGGTAAATGGAATAAACCGATTTAGGCCGCCCGCTGATTTCGTATTTTACACCGGCTTTGTCCAGTTCATCAATAATAGGTTGGGTGAAACGCTGAATAAAATCGCGGCGGCTGTTTTCACTTTCACTGATTTTATTTTGAATCATTGCGTATTCGTCGGGATGCGAATATTTCAGCGAAATATCTTCCAATTCCGATTTGATGGCATACAAGCCTAAGCGATGAGCTAAGGGGACAAAAATATACATGGTTTCCGCAATCACTTTTGCCCGCTTGTGTTCCGGCATGAATTCAATGGTCCGCATATTGTGCAAACGGTCGGCCAGTTTGATAAGGATTACCCGTACATCATCGTTTAAAGTGAGTAGAATGCGCTTGAAATTTTCTGCCTGGCTGGAATCGGAAGTAGAGCTTGCAATGGCGCCTTGAATTTTTGTTAAACCATCCACCAGCGAGGCAATTTTATCGCCGAACAAGCGGCGAATATCTTCCACCGTATAATCCGTATCTTCTACCACATCGTGCAACAAGGACGCGACAATGGATTTATAAGCCAAGCCGATTTCCTGCACTACGATTTTTGCGACGGCCATCGGGTGGATGATATACGGCTCTCCCGACTTGCGCCGAATGCCTTTATGCGCATCGTTTGCCAAGTTAAAAGCACGCACTACATTTTGCCACTCCTCGTCATTTTTACACCGAGGCCGGCAGATAGTTTCCAGCTCTTCAAATTCCTGTTGAATTAACGCTTTATCTTGTTCTGTTTGTAACTCCATATTTTGTTCTTATTCTTCGGCAATGACGGTAACAGTACCTGTTTTTGAAACGGTTTTACCGCTTACAAATGTTACTTTCAAACTATAAGTATATATATCTTCCCGAACGATATCCCCATTTTTATGGGTTCCATTCCACGATTTTTCCAACGGGTCGTCCGTCAAAGATTTGTTCATACGCGCAACAAGTGTTCCGTTCCGGGAGTAAATTTCCAACTGATAACTATAGGTAGAAGGATGTATATTTATTACAGGGCCGAATTGGTTTCGCCGGCGAAGAGTCGTAGGATGCTGCACGGTACTATAAGGATTCACCGCATCCGGCATGTATATTTCCGGAAGATAGTTTATACAAGCGGTTGCACTGCTGCTAACTGCCCCGTTCCCGGCCGTAATCCGGTAACAAAGTTCTAATGACGGATAGGCCATCATATCCGGAATAGGAAGTATGACGGATGTAGCTACAATACCGGTAGCCAACGTGCCTACAGCAGGCGATACGCATGCTATTTCGTAAGTAGCGCCCGGAATATTCGATGCCGTCCATTCCAGTTGTACATTACTCCCCTCCTGCTCCATCGACAATATAATATTGTTCAAAACATTACTTGTTCTTACAGGCAGATTGCAAGCGTTAACGGCAAGCAAACGATAATCGAATACCGTACTCACATCCGTATCTCGAAAAGAGGTTTGTGTTTTATCGGCAAACTGCCCGCGCTGCTCAAAATCTGCTGTTCCCGACGGCGCTCGTTGCACGATGTATTGAAAAGCAGGATCGGCGGTAAGGTCTAATGAAAAACCTAATAAAGACTCTTCATTCCGGTAATCGATAGACGTTAAGTCAATATATGCCGGACGTTTTTGCGTAGCGGTCATCACCCAGCGGGTATTGGAAATGCTTCTAACATTCGTGTCGTCTGCATTTACCGCTTCTACATATACGCCATAATTCACGTTATCGGGGAGATTGGCTATAACAAACTCCGTAGAGGAAAGCGTTCCTTTCAAACTCCAATTAGCACCACCGTCTTCCGAAGCGTACACACGATATTCGGGAGATTGTGCCCAACCTACATAGGCGTTCCATTTCAATTGAAGTGCATAGTTGCACGCATCGTAATTGCATTCATAAATGAAAGCAGGGCCATGCTCATGGGTGATAGGCTCCGGATAAGCCGTTCCTATATCAATCGCAATCGTGTATTTTTTTTGCGATACCGGCACCACCGGATCTGTGTAGGTATGTTGTGTAATAGGTACGCGTGTTATTTCCTGAGTGCAGTAAGCTCCTCCCAGATATTCGTAAACAATGTATTTAATAGCCGAAGCATTCAAGGCGGCCGGATCTTTCCATTGAATCACTTGAAAACCGGTTAACGGATCGGTAGTCACCGCAGTGATGATATTGCCATACGTTTGGCAGACTTGAGCATTACCGATGGTGGAGACACAACAGGTACAAATGGAAACAATATAATAGAGCCACCTTTTCATGCCGTCATTCTACATTGCTTTTCGCACAATTTCTTTCATCTTGTCGTATTGCGCTTCCATGCTTTGCAAAAGCTTGTATTGGGCACGGGTTCGTTGCAAATTATGTTCGGGTGATTTGATTTTGTAGTATGTATCGCCGTCGATGTAATCCATCAGAAAACGCAATACTTGTTCATAAGTGATATATTTCGCCGAAAAAGCAAGGTATTCTTTTTCCGAATCGCTCAGGAATTTTTTGGCTTCCGAGAGATAGCCGTTGGTGTAGGCCTCGAAAATAGGCAAGCTCATCGACACGTTGTCCAAATTCTCATCGTCTTCTTTTCCGGTGTTCGTGTAGGAGCGCATAGCATCGCCATAGTCGTTCAGCACGGTGCTGCTCAACACCGTATCTAAATCAATCACACACAATACTTCGCCTTTTTCGTCGAACAGAATATTCGAAATTTTCGTATCGTTATGCGTTACGCGGGTCGGGATCACGCCTGTTTCCACTAATTTCCAGAAATCCAGCATTTCTTTGCGGCGGCTTTCCACCCACGAAATTTCTTCCGCCAAGTTCTTTTTACGCCCTGCCTTATCAGCCGCCAACGAGACGTCCCATTGCTCGAAGCGGAAGCGGATGTTATGAAATCCCGGTAAAATATCAGTCAACGGTTCTTTGAAATCCGATAATTGGTTTTGAAAAAGCCCTATCCCTTTTCCGCCGGCATAAGCCAGCCCGGGCGTTGTAGCCGCTTGATAAGTTACCGATCCGGGAATCAACACGCAAACAGCCCAATAATCGCCTTGCGCATCTATATGATACCATTTGCCGTCCTTAGCGGGAACCACTGTGAGCGCTTCCCGCATGGGATCTTTTCCGTCTTTCACTAATTTTTTCTTGATATGAGCCGTCACTTTTTGGATATTATCCATCATAGCCGGAATATTTTTAAAAATATTCTTATTCTTTCGCTGTAATATATACTGGTTTCCCGTATCTGTTTTTACGACAAACGTGTCGTTAATAAATCCTTCGCCAAGCTGATCTACACCGGTAACGGTGCCTTCTAATACAAAGGTGGCGGCTATTTGTTTCAAGTTATCCATTATTGTAACGGTTTCAGGAGATTAATTATTTTACTACAAATTTACATTTTCAAACCAATATATGCAAATTCCGGTGATGGTCGCGTTCTCTTTCACAGCTATCATGAGGCTGCCCCCAAAGCCATGTTAACCACTAAAAATACGAAATAACACGAGGCTGTTCCAAAAGCATTTTAACCGCGAAGAGCACAAAGCCCGCGAAGTTTAAAATCATCCCATTCAAACTTTTGGCTCTTTGTATAAACTCTTAGCGCCTTTGCGTTTAATGTGTTTTTGATTTTCTGAACAGCCTTCCATAACAAACGCTATTGACAAATTTAAACAATTTCTTACATAAATTCCGGGGACTTTTGTTCGAAAAGATAATCCATACCTATTTGCCGTTGTAGTTTACCCAACTCCTGCTCCATGGTGCGAATTCGTGCCAGAAGATTACGGATAATATCAATTCCCTCGATATTCACGGAAAGGTCATAATGCAGGCGGGCAAATAATTCCAGTTCGCTGAGTTGCGACAGTGGCAGATATTTCGTTTGGTCGTGTACTTCTATTTCAATCAGCCCTTCTTCTTCCAGACGTACTAAAAAATCGAGTTCTATGCGGCTGTTTTCGCAGTATTCGCTAAGTAATATTAATTCTCTTTCCATAATTGTCAGCATTAAGAGTTTGCCAATTGCCGGAATAATTCTTTTTGTTTTTCCGTGAGATTTTTAGGAATATCGATGGTATAGGTTACTAACAAATCGCCGGATTGCCCGTCTTTTTTATACACCGGAAAACCTTTTCCTTTCAGGCGAATTTTCGCGCCGTTTTGTGTTTCCGGTTGCACGTTTAGCTTCACTTTTCCGTCCAGCGTGTCCACCGTTATTTCGCCACCCAGCACCGCCGTGTATAAATTCAAGGGAACCGTTGTGTATAAATCATCGCCTCGCCGCTCGAAATGCGGGTCTTTCCCGATGATGAACGTAATATACAAATCGCCGTTGGGGCCGCCGTTCATGCCGGGAGCGCCGTGTCCGGACAATTTAATCACCTGCCCGTCGGCAATACCGGCCGGCACTGTGATGCGGATATTTTTCCCGTTTACATTCAGGGTTTGTTTCTGTGTTGTTGCCGCATCGCGCAAACCCATATGCAACTCGGCCTGATAGTCGCTGCCTTTATAACCGGCAGTGCGCCTCCGCCCTTCGGAATGTACGCCGCTTCCGAAAAGATTTTCGAAAAAATCGGAAAAGCCACTTCCGAAATCGCTGCCCGAAAATTCATACCGGTAATTTCCATCACCGGCGCCACCGAAGTTAGAGAAATCGGCAAATCCACCGTGCTGCGATTGATATTGCCGCGCTTTTTCGTACTCTTCGCCATGTTTCCAATTTTCGCCATACGCATCGTACTTCTTGCGTTTTTCGGGATCACTCAATACTTCGTTCGCTTCATTTATCTGTTGAAATTTGGCTTGTGCTTCCGGATTATGCTGGTTCACATCGGGGTGATATTTGCGTGCCAATTTCCGGTAGGCCTTTTTAATGTCCGCGTCCGAAGCATTGCGATCAAGGCCTAAAATACTATAATAATCAATAAACGCCATATGTTCCTTTCTTATCTGCTAACTGCAAAAATAACAAAAAATATTCTTTTTTCAAAGGATTTGTGCGTAATTCATCGTATAGCGGCTTTACAACGACGGGGAATTATCGCGTTTCTTCTTAAACTTCACAAGCAAAATCAACCTCTGCTGGTGTTAACTTTGATTTACTTAGATTTGACAAATTTTTAAAAATTTGTCAAATCTTTCAGAAACAGAAAATTCAATTATCAGATATAAAAGTTGTTTATGTTTTCTTTGAATCCGCGCCCTCTAAATCATTTTTATAGAAATTTAAACAATCCTTAATTTTTTAACTATATTTGTACGATATAAATCTTTCACCTTAAATTTATTTGCCATGTTCAGAAGAAAATTTTTCAAAGTGCTTACTACCGGCAGCCTGGGAGTAGCGCTGGCTCCTGTTGTGGGTGCCGCCAAATCGGCCGGCTTGGTTGCTGCCGACGATAAACCGACTACAAATATTGCCGATGCTATGGCTATTCCGCGTACCAAGGATTCCATGCCGGGGAAATATCCGGGGAAAGTGGTGAAAGCATATAACGAGCATTGCGTAATAGATGGCAAGCCTTCGGAACAGGCCGCTTACGACATGCTACAATCATGCATGCTGAAACTCACCGGCGCGGCTACACTGGCACAGGCCTGGCTCCAATTTGTCGGGCCGGACGATGTGATTGGGCTGAAAGTAAATCCGGTGGCCGGAAAGCTATTGACGACTTCGCATGCTGTTACGCAATCGATTATTAAACAATTGGAAGAAGCGGGCATTCCCCGTAAAAATATCGTGATTTGGGACCGCCGCGAAATGCAATTGCACGAAACCGGTTACACGGCCGAAAACTATCCGGGCATTACGATTACCGGCACCGAATGCGAAGATGCGAACGGCGGTTATTTCGATAGCGATGGAAAACTGTACAGCGAAAAACGCATCGACAAAGGCCATTATTTTTATGCCGACGTGGAAGGCGAATACGATGCCTATACCATGCCGTTTATGGTGAATGGCGGAAAATATTCTTATTTCGGCAACGTGTGTACGCAGCAAGTGACCAAAATTATTAATGTCCCGATTCTGAAAAATGCCGGAGCGACCGTTACGTTGTGCCTGAAAAATCTGGCATTCGGCGCCTTGAGTAATACGGGGCGCTTGCATCAGGCGCTGTGGCACGAGACCTGCGCGTATGCGTGTGCTTTTCCGCCCTTGCGCGACAAGGTGGTGCTCAACATTGTGGACGGTTTTATCGGTTGTTTTGATGGCGGCCCGGCAGCTAACGCACAATTCATCTGCCAATACAACACCATGTTGGTAGGCACCGACCCGGTGGCCGTAGATAGAATCGGGCACGAAATAGTGGTTGGCAAACGCATCGAAGAAGGAAAACAAACTACCGACAAACCCAGCGCAAGCCGTTTTATAGACATGGCTCAGGAACTCGGCTTGGGTGTGTCCGACAGGAGCAAGATTGAGTTGTTGGAAGTGTAAAAGAATTTCACAAGAACTATAAATTTAGCGTAAACACCACGTGCAAACCAAATCATTCATCATATTATTGCTCGGGCTCTTTCTCGTATATCCGGCAACCGCGCAGCTTTTCACAAGCGATGTGCAAGTCAACCGCGAGCGGACATTCACCGGTGCGGCCTTATACGGTTTTATGAACGGCGGTTCCGAATTATTTCTGGAATATGGTTTTCAGGAATTAAAAGTTGTCGATGCGGTATATAACAACGAGGAATACACGATTGAAATCTACCGGATGCCCTCTCCTACCGATGCATTCGGTATTTATTCCATACACACTTTCAAGTGCCTTCGTACCGATTCGTTAGGCGCCTTCGATTGCCTCTCGAAATATCAACTACAGGCGGCGGTTGGAAATAATTATATTTCTATTGTCTTTCCTTCGGGAACAAGTGCTGCCCGAAAAGGTGCGGAAAAATTGCTTCAACAGTGTATGAATATACAAAATGAGGAAAAGTTAACGATCCCGGAACAACTGCATTTTTTGAAAACACCTTATTCCGGTAATTTAAAATATGCACGGGGCCCGCTCGGCGCTTTTGCGATAAGTCCGGAACTATCGTCGCTGCTGGAGCCACTAAAAGAATATGAAGTTTGGCAAGGCTTATCGGAGAAAGGCACCTGTTGCCTGATTCAATATGCTCATGCCGGTGATGGTGCAAAACTTTTGTCAAAAATATCTCCCGGACAAGTCCTTCAACAAGGAGAAAACTATTTGCTTTGCTGTGGAATCTACGATTAAAATCATTTATTTCCTCATTTTTCCACACTTTTTCGAATTCATAAAAGAAGCCATTGAGTTTTTTATCTCAATGGCTTCTTTTATGAATTTAAACACACACTTTATTTCGTAACAGTGCTATCGGCATCCATCACAACAACATTTCTTTCAATAACATTCACTACAAGAACACCGGGTTCATTCACGAGCCATTGGTCTCCCTGTTTCAGAAAATGCAATATGCTAATTTCTCCTACTACCGAAGGAATGGCTACAGCTACAGTGGCCTGTGCCGTTTCTCCTTCTACTTTCACATCGGTTACTTTAGTGGCAGCCGATTGGATAGCAGCTTTTATTTCAGGCAACATTACCATTTCTAAAAATTCAGCCGTTTCTCCCCATTTTTCAGAGGTAGCCGGAGTTACCAATGTTTTAGCGGTAGTCAAATCACCGGCAACAATAGCCGTCAAAAACTTTTCAGCCGTTTCTTTCACCAAAGCGGCGTCATTCTTAACACAAGAACTCAGCATTAATGCCATAGCTCCGAGAACACACAATACAGTCTTTTTCATAATACGTTGGATTTAAAATTGAAATATATAATTATTATATTTTGGAAAGTCAAACAAATTTCATACCACTTTAAATGGCCAAACATGCTCTTAACAGAAAAAAATAAACGCGCATCCTCTATCCCTTCCTTCATTAATAATTCTATGAACTAAAAAATTATATCTTTGTACGCTTTTGTAACAATCATCAACATGGACAACAATTCTCAGATTCATCCTCAAAAAATACTATTGGTACTTTGTATAGCTTCCTTTTTAGTCCCTTTTATGGGCTCGTCCATTAATCTCGCATTACCCAAAATTGAAGCAGCTTTTTCGATGAATGCTGTTACTTTAGCATGGATGAATACGATTTACCTTATATCCACAGCCATTTTCCAAGTCCCTTTTGCCCGTGTAGCCGACTTATTGGGACGTAGAAAAGTGTTTGAATGGGGCGTTCTATGTTTTTCTGTGTGCACTATATTATGCGGTTTCGCTCCTACGGGCGATATTCTTATCGGATTGCGTTTTATGGCCGGCCTGGGCAGCGCCATGATGTTCGGTACCAGCATGGCCATCCTCACGTCCGTTTTTCCTCCGCAACAACGCGGAAGAGCCATGGGGATAAACGTAGCAACCGTATATACATCCTTAGCTGCCGGCCCATTTCTCGGCGGATTACTGACACATTATTTCGGTTGGCAAAGTTTGTTTTTCGTATGTGGAACTGTTGGCTTGGTGGTGGTTATATTGTCTCGCATCATCATGAAGGCTGAGTGGATTGAAGCAAAAGGGGAAAAATTCGACTTTGTGGGAAGTGTCGTATATGGCGTGGGGCTTTTCGGATTGATATACGGATTTAGTAATTTACCTCAAATAAAAGGCTTCTGTTGGCTGGCTATCGGTATGCTGGGGCTCATAGGATTCATACTATACGAACAGCGCTGCAGCGCCCCGATACTCGATATAAAAATTTTCAGCGGAAACCGTGTATTTGCGTTTTCCTCGCTCTCAGCTCTCATAAATTACGCCGCGACCTCGGCTATAGCTTTTATGCTGAGCTTGTATTTACAATATGTTCGAGGATACGATGCCCGTCATGCAGGGTTTATTTTGATTTCACAAGCTTGTATTCAGGCTGTGTTTTCCGTATTTGCCGGCCGGTTATCCGACAAAATACCGCCTTCGCGTTTAGCCACATTAGGCATGGTTATTATTACAGTTGGCTTGATAGGGATGGCATTTATAACCGCTACTACGCCTGTTGCTTTTATTATTATTTTATTGGTAGTGCTGGGTATCGGTTTCGGCATCTTCTCTTCTCCCAACACCAATGTTATTATGAGTTCGGTGGATAAAAAGTATTACGGGCAAGCCTCGGCAACCACAGGAACCATGCGGCTTGCAGGGCAAGCATTCAGTATGGGAATTGCAGGGATGGCCCTTGCACTTAAATTAGGCGAGCAGAAAATCCAACCCGGCAACTATCCCGCTTTTTTGGAAAGCCTTCACATTACTTTCATCATTTTTGCGGCCTTATGCGTATTAGGAGTATATGCTTCGGCGCAACGTACCAAAAAACGAAAGAAATGAATTCAAATCGTTTTTAAACAAGCGCTAATTGTCGTACAGACTTTCTAAAATATGAAAAGCTTGTTCGCGGTTTTCACCACAGAAAAGTTCTTCGGGCATATAGTTATTGCATACTCGCGGTCGGTCGGGGCTTCCCCATAAATCGCATTTCAAATCGCCTGTAAGATGAATGCAGGGAACGCCTCTCGGTTTCCCATCGGGCATTCCGGGAATCGGCGAAGATATTGATAGTACAATACAACAAGCGGCACAACCTTCTCGACATTCCATTCTATAAAATTTTTCGCAATTTACTCATTTTTCCGCATATAGCACTGCTGATTAATCTTTTTTAAGCATTAAATGTCTAAAATGGAAAGGGCGGTATATAAATTAACACCGTGTAAAGCGACACTGTAAAATATATACTTACCTTTGTGTGATTTTAAAACGAATGAATAAATACAATTATACGACGCTGTGCGAATTATACGAGTATAGCGTTCATCACTATGCAAACAAGCAAGTGTCCTCCACCTTTAAAGGCGAAGGAATGAGCTATGGGGCGTTTGCCAGAAAAGTAGAGAAACTAACATCTATTATGAGTTTGTCCGGTTTGGAAAAAGGCGATAAAGTTGCCATCCTGAGCCAAAACTTACCTCATTGGGCGGTCGTTTACTTTGCGGTTACTACTACCGGGCGCGTGGCTGTACCCTTGCTGACAGACTTTTCGGAGTGCGAGATAGAAATCATTTTACAACACTCCGAAGCGAAAGCCATTTTTGTATCGAAAAAATTGCTGCCAAAACTCACCGACACTATCAAGCAACAATTCAAGTTGATTGTATGTATAGACGATTTCTCGGTGCTGTATGCTGCGCCGGAAAATCAAAAGGCGACTCCGGCCAACGTCGAAACAAACGACCTGGCGGTTATAATTTATACATCGGGCACTACCGGTACGCCGAAGGGAGTGATGTTGAGCCACCGCAATCTCTGCCGCCAGCTAAACATGGTATTCGACATTCAAAAAATGGATGAGAGCGATGTGCTTTTATCCATCCTGCCGCTTCCGCATACTTATGAATGCTCGTTGGGCATGTTGCTACCGTTCATGACCGGCGCCGAAGTCGTTTACTTGGATAAGTTACCGACCCCCAACGTACTATTGCCGGCCTTAAAAGAAGTGCGCCCTACGATGATGCTCTCCGTGCCGTTGATTATGGAAAAGGTTTTCCGTAATAGTATTCTGCCGAAATTTACGGCGTCGGCTTTCATGCGCCGGATATATGCTATCCCCGCTTTCCGGAAAGTATTGCACCGTATAGCCGGTCGGAAACTTTACAAAACATTCGGCGGACGTTTGCACTTTTTCGGTATAGGAGGCGCCAAAACAGATCCTGTGATAGAACAATTTCTGATGGAAGCAAAATTTCCATACGCTATCGGCTACGGACTCACGGAAACCGCGCCGTTACTAACTGCTGCGGTGCCTTGGAAAACAAAATGGCAATCGGCGGGGCCGGCTATTACCGGAGTGGATTTGCGCATCGACCACCCGAATGCGGCGACGGGCGAAGGAGAAATCGTGGTCAAAGGCGATAACGTGATGATGGGATATTACAAGAATCCGGAGGCCACGCAAGAAGTATTCACACCCGACGGATGGTTCCGCACCAAAGATCTTGGCGTGCTCGACAAGCATAACCGCGTATATATCAAAGGCCGCCTGAATAATATGATATTAGGCCCAAGCGGCGAAAATATTTATCCCGAAGAAATCGAATCGGTAATCAACGGCCATGCCATGGTACAAGAATCGTTAGTGCAAGAAAATAAAGGGAAATTAGTAGCATTGGTACATTTCAATTACGAAAAGCTCGAACAATGGAAAGCGGAAACGTATGAATCTATGAACGAGAAAATAGAAATGCTGAAACAAGAGCTCTATATTTATGTCAATACCCGTGTCAATAAGTTCTCACGAATTACATTAGTAGTAGAACAACCGCGTTCATTTGAGAAGACTCCTACGCAAAAAATCAAACGTTATTTGTATAACTAAGCGTTGCCGTTTTTATCCTTTTTAACTATCTTTGTGGTCATTAATTTTTAAGCAATGACTACACCAAAGACTCCTTTCCGCTATGCTCCGTTGGATATATTACGCGGCATAGCGATTGTTGCTATGATTATTGTACTGAATCCCGGTTCGCCAGAACAGGTTTTTTCTCAACTGCAACTATCCGGATGGAAGGGGTGCACTTTCGCCGATATCATATTCCCGGTATTTCTTTTTGCCATGGGTGTATCCTTATTTTTTTCGTTTAAGCAAAACGGAAGCACACCCAACAAAGCAAGCTTCCGGAAAATCGGGAAACGTACATTGTATTTATTTTTATTAGGCGTAGCGCTAAACGCTTTTCCCTTTTTCACCATCAATTGGAGCGAACTGCGCATATTCGGCGTATTACAACGGGCGGCATTGGTGTATGGACTGGCTGCGTGTATTGCCTTGTGGTTGAAAACGCCTCCTAAATTAGGCTTAGCCATAGCCGTACTTATTTTACTGCACTGGGCGGTATTAGCTATTTTCGGCGATTATACGATAGAAGGGAATGTTGCCGGAAGAATAGATGCATTCCTTGTGGGCGAACACCACTTACAACCGCATTTAATAGCTCCTTTCGATTCGGAAGGCTTGCTGGGTGTTATTCCCGGCGCTGCCAATGTATTGTTCGGATTCCTTGCCGGCTGGCTGGCAAACACTATCCGCAATCAGAAAGTAGTAATGCAACGTTTGTTTACTTTAGGTGCCATTATGCTGGGCGCCGGTTTACTTGCCGATGATATTCTGCCCATCAATAAACCGTTATGGACCGGTTCATTTGCGCTTCTCGGAGCCGGCTGGGCTTGTCTTGCCTTCACAGCTTGTATCTATTTATCGGAATTAAAGGCTGCGCAAAAATGCCTTTACCCGTTTAAAGCATGCGGCACAAACCCGTTGATTATATACATCATGGCATCGGTGTTTACCTATACTTTGCAACATG
This sequence comes from Bacteroidales bacterium, assembly GCA_031551045.1. Taxonomy (GTDB): domain Bacteria; phylum Bacteroidota; class Bacteroidia; order Bacteroidales; family UBA932; genus JAVBOD01. The sequence goes on along the minus strand of JAVBOD010000006.1, from coordinate 19,709 downwards.
TGCGCACCATCTCCGGCATGTCTTTAAGAAATTGGTTATACGACCATGTTTATGCGGCTATCTTGGGCGATAACGTGTGGGCTTCTCTGGCTTATGCCGTTATTTTCGCAGTGTGTACGTGCCTTTTTGCTATTGTGCTTTACCGGCAACGGATATTCATCAAACTATAAATATGGTACTTATTGCCGACAGCGGTTCAACGAAAACAGCCTGGTGCCGTTTGGGCGCCGACGGCTGCACGCAGCGCCTGAGTACATCGGGCATCAATCCGTTTTATATGACCGAAGAGGAAATACAAAACGAATTGAAATCGTTGGCGGAACAACTTGACGGAACCATTGAAAAAGTATATTTCTACGGCGCCGGCGTGGCATCGGCTGAAAAAGCGCAATTGCTCCAATCGTGTTTTCAAAAAATTTTTCAGCATATTTCGATAGAAGCCTGCACCGATTTATTAGGGGCGGCAAGGGCTTTATGCGGACATGACAAAGGCATTGCATGTATTCTCGGAACCGGCTCCAATTCTTGTTTTTACGATGGCGTTGCAATAGCCGACCATGTACCGCCGCTCGGTTTTATTTTAGGTGACGAAGGAAGTGGCGCTGCGTTGGGAAAAAAATTGATTTCCGATGTATTGAAGCGGCAATTGCCGAAAGATTTACAGGAAAAATTTATCGACACTTTTCATTTGACGCAAGAAATTATTTTAGAAAATGTGTATAGAAAACCATTCCCAAATCGTTTTCTCGCTTCATTTACGGAATTTCTTCACAAACAACGGAACGAAAGATATGTACAGGAACTGTTGTTCGAAAGTTTCGACCATTTTTTTGTGCGTAACGTGATGCATTACGATTATAAAAATTATCCCATACACTTATTGGGTTCCGTCGCTTTTTATTTTCAGGATATCATCAAAACAACCGCTCAGCGGCGCGGCATGACTATCGGGAACATTGCCAAAGGCGCTATCGACGGGCTGCTCCGCTATCATATACCAATTCAGGACACGTAAAAATGAACACCATACTTCCTTCCAGATTATTAAACAACGCTGTAGATGAAATGGCCAAGTTGCCGGGCGTAGGCCGGAAAACCGCACTGCGGTTGGCTTTACACCTGTTGAAGCAACCGCGCGAAGAGGTAGAACGTTTCGGGCAGGCATTCATTACGCTGCGGAACGAGATAAAACATTGCACGGTATGCAACACGCTTTCCGATACGGAAATTTGCGACATTTGCAGCAACCCGCGCCGCGACCATCATACCATTTGCGTGGTGGAAAGCATCCGCGATGTGTTGAGCATCGAGAACACGCAGCAGTACAAGGGTTCCTATCATGTGCTGGGCGGTATTATTTCGCCCATGGACGGCATCGGCCCGGCCGATTTGAAAATCGACACCTTGGTTTCGCGCATGGAGCAAGGCGAAATACAGGAAATTATTTTAGCCCTGAGCACCACGATGGAAGGGGAAACCACGTGTTTTTACCTGTTCAAAAAATTACGGCCGTTCAACGTTCCCGTCACTACTATCGCCCGCGGCGTAGGTTTCGGCGACGAGCTGGAATATACCGACGAGCTCACCCTGGGCCGCTCCATCAAAAACCGGCAACCGTTTCAGGTTAGTCAGTAGCCATCCGTTGTAAAAACGTATCGAATTTATTATTAGATAAAAATTGAACAACCTCTTACGGAGAAGTTTACAATTTGAAAGTTGTCAGCATCAATTTCATTGCCGTCAGCTTTAGCTGACGGATAGAAGAAAACAGCAGCAAAAGCGCGCGAAACAAGTATATCCTTTGAGTAAACAACTTGCTTCGCGCGCAATATTTCAGGACATCCGGATACCGTCAGCTTTAGCTGACGGCAATGAAAAAGAGGTGTAATCTTACCATCGTAAGTTGAAAAAATACTTTTTGAACAGCCCCTCATCCGAATATTCTTTTAGCGCCTTCTTCGCCGTATCCATATCAACAAACTAAGCAGTACGAGAATGGACGGAAAAACATACACTAACAATACTCTACTGACAGCAATGCCGCTTTTGCGCATAGAAAGGGCATTATCCGGCGGAACGGGACGGCGCACATCAATAGGCGCTTCGCCGTCCGACATCCATGAAAATACCCCCATAATGAGGCTATAGTTCGCTACGGCCACGTTATTGCGTTTTAATAATATTTCCTCATTTGAAAGACAATCGGCATCTCCGAAAATCATAATTTTCTGTTCCCCTCCGTTCACTTGCCTCGAAAGGGATAGAATCGTGCAGTAATCCGCTTTAAGCTCTCCTTTCTCCGGATTGTACGGTGGGATGCCTTCCTGAAAATCGGTCGTTTCCAACTCATTCCAATATCCTTCTCCTGTTGTGAAGAGAGGAACTGCTTTATAAACACTATCGGTACGGAATGTCAAACCCATACATCCCGGCATGGAAACTACCGTTTTGCGTTCGCGCATGGCTTCGAACAGGTATGAAAACGTTCCTGACTGCGTAGTAGGTTTGGCAAAAACAATATTGGCCCGCGATCCGGAGGAGGGCGTGTTAACCAAGACTCCCGGTACAAAATCCACGCCGAATTGCCGGACTATCGGGCGCATATATTCCGTGCGCCGGGGTTCTGCCAGCAAAATCAGGTTTCCTCCGCGCGCAATATACCTATCCAAACACGCGTGCGCTGCTGGGCTAAGGGGTGTTTTAATATCCGAAATAACTAATATATTTATATCGTCAGGTATGTCTTGCTCCAATGTTACTGTCGTAAAATCGAATCCTTGGTTGATGAGCGCTTGCCGGAATGATTTTTCTCCGGTCAAACGGCTGTATCCCGAATTTTCACGGTCTTCGAAACTACGCCCTTCGTGTCCGGACAAAAAAGCGACAACCGGCAGTTTCATCACCAAACGTTTAAGGGCGGCCGAAATCTCGGATTCGGTAGGATACCGTATGAAATCGGAGAACATGCGCAGAAACGTTGTTTCACCGTTTTCACGCTCCAACAGTCGTACCATTCGGTAATTTTCAGGCTTCAGGTCTATTATTTTGTCAATCTCGTCCGGCGTCATAAACATGCTGAGAGGAATATCCTCTATCCCGCACATCTTCTCGGCCCGTTCGCGCTCCGATAATTCGGGGAAGCGCATTTTAGAGAGCTGGCCTTCCGCTTCCTTATAGTAATACACGTATTTCATCTTGATTTCGGGTTTGAAGCGCGTGTATTGCTGGAAACGATCCATATCGCTGTTCCTGGATTTAGGCAATCCGAATTTGTAATCGTCATCCAAAAGGTTGACGTAAGTGGTCATGGTAAGACCTCCCTTCACTTCCCGGAGGATATCCCGGCTGTTTTGTGTGAGTGTGCGCTGTTTGGTGCGGGTAACATCGCAAAAAGCCTTACATACGGGGCGTGAAGTGACATAGCCCAACATCATGGCCGCTACAAATGCTACGGCGTATTTCGCCCATGAAACCGTCCATTTGCTTTTTTGTCGGTTGGCTTGCAGCCGGAGTATGCAAAGCGACAGGAATAAAAGTGTTACAATAATGAAATACAACACATCCTCGCTGCAAATGAGGCCGCGGATAAATTCATTCGCCCGTCCTCCGATGGAGAGCCAATAGGTAATATCCCTGACAAACTCCACGTCTTGCCAAAAACTTCCGATAAAGTTCAGCAGTACCAGTACCGCGAGCGTTCCGATAGCCGCTACTACCTGATAGGAGGTCAGGCTCGACATAAAAAGCCCGATGGCCGCATAGGTACATAGCAGTAAATACAAGCCCAGCAAGCCTGCCAACACCACCGGAAAATCGAACGATTGAATGCTGAACGAGGCATGAATCACAAGGACGAACAGAATAGCCATCAGGATAAGCCCATAAAACATCATGGAAAGATATTTTCCTATAATAATTTGGACGTTAGTGACCGGAGAGGAATACAGCAACTTTATGGAGCCACTGTTGAGTTCCCGGCTCATCAACCCCATGGTCAGCAAAGGGATATACAAATATAGATAATCTTGTATTTTAGTAAATAAACCGATTTTGCCGCTAAAAAAATTCAACGTAAGATTTTCAAGAAATCCGGTCATTTCCTGCGCTTTGGTGTATCCGCTAAGGATATCGACATAGGTCATGGCGGCCTGAAAGCTAAATACAATAAGAATCAACCACGCCACAGGAGAATAGAAAAGCGTCTTCAGTTCGGTTTGTGCAATCTTTATAATTTTTTTCATGGTCACAACAGGATTATTTATTTTTCTTGGATAATTCGGCAAATATGGAATCTAAAGAGATTTTTTCCACCATAATTTCTGTCAGCCGCCATTCCTTAGCCACGCTGAGCTGTACGGTTTTTTCCACCGTTCCGGCATCGCCGGAAAAACGGAAACGATTATCTTCTATTTTTTCTACCGCCGTAACTCCTTGAATAGCGTGTAATTCTTTTTCCTCGGGCGCATTGAGCAATGTTACGACAAATGTACTCGGCGTGATGTAGTTATTAAATTCCGTAACGGTTCCCGCAAATACAACCTGCCCGTGTTCTATCATCCGGATATAATCACAGGAGGCTTGCACTTCGGTAAGAACATGTGTGGAAAGAATGACGGTGCGCTCTTGCGCAATCTCTTTGATTAAATTCCGGATTTCCAATATCTGGTTAGGGTCTAATCCGTTCGTCGGTTCGTCCAATACCACTAAAACCGGCTTATGAATAATTGCCTGTGCAATGCCCACCCGTTGCTGGTATCCTCCGGAAAGGTTGCTTATCAATCGTTTCCTGAAATGAGCTATGCTACATTTTTCCAGTACTTCATCCACTGCTTTATTCATTTCCGCCTCGGGAACGGAACGGAGATAGGCGCTGTAGCGAAGATATTCTTCTACGGTCAAGTCGGGCTGAAGCGGCGGTTTTTGCGGAAGGAATCCGATATAGCGTTTAGCCTGCACCGGTTTTTCCTTGGTATTGATGCCGTTTATATACACATTTCCGCTTGTTTGCTTCAACACTCCGCACATGATATTCATCAGGGTCGATTTACCGGCGCCGTTGGAACCGAGCAAACCGTATATTCCCTTTCCCTGAATTTCGAAATCGATATTGCGGATAGCCCACTGTACGCTATAGCGGTGCGATAGTTGTTCTACTTTTACGATTGGTTGATCCATGTTATTAATTAATCATTATATTGAGCATTTGTTCTTAGTTGGTATCCCGCATAGCTTGCATACTTGTATTCCAAATCCAGCGCCACGCCCGGAACAGTCGTCCGGTAAATATAAGCTGTTTGGGGCAGTACGGGCGTAGCTATATTGAACGTGTAGAAGAAGCTGTTGCCGCCGCCGTCTATCGTAATTACCCCCAACTCCGATTCCTGCGGATTGGTTGACATATCAACCACGGTTTCTCCTGCCGGAAATGTATAATACAATACGGCCGGAATGATTTTCGCCGTGATATCGTAGGCATAGAGTTTGTTTTCCACGCCCAAGAACAGCGAGCCCGCCCTCGAACGGTGGTTATAGTATTTGGTAGTGGGCGTAATCAGCTCCGGGCTCGGGAATGGCGTATTGGTCACAGGGCCATAGCGGAACGCCGAGCCTGAAGCCGGCGACATAGCCTGGAAATACTGGGCATACACGGCTGTATCGCGTTGATACAGATTAAAAATAACGGCATTATTAGCAAATTCCTGATACGAGCCGGCATAGATTATCTCGGCGTTGCCCAGCGCATCCACATCCAACCATTCGGGAATGCTAGGCACCGGGCTAAACGTACGGGTAAGCACCTCGCCTCCTTTTCCGTTCAGGCTTCCCCTTATCCAGAGGATGCGCTTGTTTGCCTTGTCGTAAGCTCCGAAAAAGAGCGAGAAAGTACCCGGAAAAAGTTGATCGGCCTTCAGTTCCGTACCATTATACTGCATGGGAAAATTAGGGAATTGATAGGTAAAAAGCGGAGTATCGCCACCCAGCGGAGGATAGCGGAAATAAAGCTTTCCACTGGCATCGAGCGCCACGCTGTTATAAGTTCCCTGATAATAGTCCACCGGCTTAAAGTTCGGCGGCGTGCCGCCAAGGAATTCATCTTTCATCAATATTTCCTTTGCATAACTGTTGCCATTCAAACAAACAGATTCGTCCTGCAAGACATATAAGGCCGAAACAGTTGTATTGGAAGAATTACCCGTCAACACCTGGCGAATACAAATCGGGTTCGTACCTAAAACGTTGTCGGGGTAGGTTCTTGCATAAAAATCGGGGAAATCGGTATAGGTTCGTTGTTTTTCGCCGCCTTCCAAAGCTGTATATCCGGGGCGGACGTAACTCAGCGACGATATGTTTCCGGGCATTTTGCTGAGAATCATCCAGCCTTTTTCGTAAGGCGCTTGGGCGGTAATAGTCAACGAAGAACGTGTAATCACACCCGTCTTCACTTCTTTTACGCAAAACTGAATGCCTTGATTTCCGGTGGTACGCGGCAAATAGTTCAATTGGGTTCCTGTACTGACAACATCCTGCCGTCCGACGTTACGGGTTCCCAAACTTACAAGTTCCCACCAATATTCAAAATCATTCGCACCGGGAGTATTCTGAAAAGTTATTTCCGGCGTATAAGAATAAGTCTCTCCCAAATAAGCGTTGGTGCTGGGAGGGTTCATGTTGATGGTTACTTCATTTGAAGGCAAGTAGTCGTAATTACCTTTGTCTTCGTAGCAACTTTGCAGGCTCAAGCATGCAAGCAGGGATATAAATAATATGTGTTTCATCTTTTTTTCAATTTTAAATCACGGATATCTTTAGCCAATAACTGTAACGGTCATCTCGTTCCCATTATCTTCGAGCACTGTTTCGTCGGCAGCCTTTTTAGCGGCCAACCAATATTTAAACTGTAAGGCATACATACGCATTTCGCTAGCCGTAGCATTCGTCAGATCTGCAACGCCGGTAACCGCAATGAAGTATTCGTACTTCTTATCGGAATACACGCCTAAGTATGTATCCTTAACGTTAAGGGTGCCGGTGGTTGTCCACCATGCGGGTTGGGTTATCTTGTCGTTAATTCTAAAAATTTTATAGAGATAATTTTCCTGCCCTACCATAAAATTTTCGTTGGAAACTAATTGCAATACCAGCCGGTATTCCTTGGTTCTCATGTCATCCGTGCGGTAGAACGTAACGGGAATCGTATCCATATAAGCTCCCTGTTTGAAAGCAGTGGCGGAGGGAAGCGCAAAATGTACGCCTTCAATGGCGGTAGAAAGCTGTGTGTTTACAACGATTTTGTAGGACATAGCGGTTTGGTTGGCCAAGCCTGACATGGTAATTACCAAAGAAGAATCGATAGAATTTTTGCCGGGGGCTAACAAAAAAGCGATGGTTAAGGAATCGGCATAGCTGGTTGAAAATTGCACATAATTAGCTCCGCTATAAGTATCGATAGTATCTTCCTTGCAGGCTGCCAGACACACGAAGCATACGCTGAGGATAAGTATTATTTGTTTATTCATAATTCTGATTATGTTTAAAGTTGGGGTAATCGTTTATAATCCTGTATAATCCGTTTCACTGTACGGTATCGGCAATACGTAGCGCCCCGTCATGTCCAACGAAACGGCTCCGTTGTATATCGGCCTGTTCAAACGTTTGTACAAATAGAACGTTTGCCCTTCCGACATAAATTCGCGGGTCATATCCAGATACAATTTATCCAAAAATTCTTCTTTGGTAAGCGTGGAAGATAAAGGCGTTTTTTCACCTCTTGCCAAACGCAGCTTATCAAGCAGCGTAATTGCTTCGCCCAAATTACTTCCGGCCAAATATTCGCACATAATGTAATAAACTTCGCTCATCCTGATTACCGGAGCCAACGGCCCTTGATAGGTAATAACGTCGTTCGTAATCGTGGAGTTGGTAGTAACGTCGGGCGAAGACCATCTGCGCGAAGTAAAGTCTGTATTGATTAAGCGTGTCGTACGATAATCATCCGGATCGGCAGCAAACAAATGCGCTACGTTTTTATAGAGAAACTTGCCGGGCACAGCCTGATTGTAGTTGTTGTTATTGAATATTGTGTACATCAAACTATTGTATCCTGCAAAAAGAATATCGTCGTACATTTTACGGCATATTTCATTTTCCACCGACTCCATGGCCGAACGGCTCGAACTGGAAGCCGGGGTAAACTGAAACCATGTATATACCGTGGAATAGCGGTACATGTCGCCGGCCGCGCGATAAGCTTTTTCCATATCGCCGGGCGCGTTACGCCATTGGTAAGCACGCGCCAAAAGGGCTGTGGCCGCAAAATAGTTCATGCGTACGCCACGGAACGAGTAAAACAAACCGCCTTTCGCCGTTCCGCCGCTGGCGCTATAACTGCCCATACGCTGTACCACCGTGTTAATGGCGCCCGAATTGTAAGCCGTATCGTTGTAAGCCAAAAGTGCTTTTGCCTGTTCCAAATCCTTAATAATATTCTCCAATACTTCGGCCACGGCCATATGACGGGGTTGCTTGTCGGGGAATACCGTTACATAAGGAATATAAGCGCCTCCGTCGTTGGCTAAAGTAGCGGGTGCGAACAAACGCAGCAAATCCAAATGTATCATGGCGCGAACTCCCAGCATTTCTCCGGTAATCACATCCTTTTCTACCGCGCCCATCGGAAAGAAGGAGTTTTCCTTGCCGGCAATATTGCCCAATACATTGTTGCAATTGGCTATGGCACGGTAGCCTTTTTCCCAGATAGGGGAAATCAAGGCCGTACTGTAAGCGCTCGTATAGTTTCCGTTGGCAACCGTGACATAGTCAACCGGTAATTTTGTATCGTCGTAATTATTGCCCAATACGCTGGCCATTCCCCAACTGAGGTTTTGCCCGTACAGGCTTTTATCGCCTAACAAGCGGTACACGCCATTCACCGCCGTGTAAAAGCCGTCGTAATTTTCAAAAAGTTTTTCCTGAGTAGTTTCAGAATCTGAACTCACTTCCAACCACTTGTTACAAGATGTGAAACAGGCAAGGGAAGCCGAGAGTAGCAGCACGATGTATATACTATTTTTTAAAATTTTCATGATCGTCTATGGGTATTATTAGAAACTGGCATTAATGGTAAACCCTGCTGTGCGGGCATAAGGATAAGCTGTTCCACGCTCTATCTTCACGGTAGAAATCCGGAAAATATCGTTCATGGTAAATTGAAAACGAAGCATGCTTAATCCTATCTTTTTCACAAATTTTTGATCCATATCGTATCCTATCGACAAGGAGTTAAAGGAAAGGTAATTATTCTGCTGGATAAAACGGGAAGTAGGACGGGTCACCGTGTAGCGGTCTTTAATAGATTTCATGGTTGCCAAGTCGCCCGGCTGCTGCCAACGCTCCGTCATTACCCGTTTGTCCACATTGGTTCTCCAGATATCGACGCTCTCCACTTTGCTAACCAAGGTAGAGTTGTAAATATCGCCGCCCCACTCGTACATGAAAGTAGAGTACATGGTCAGTTTCTTATAGCGAAGGTTGAATGCGATAATACCATGCATAACCGGCTCCGTATTTCCTATGATCACCTGCTCGGCCGGATTCCAGTCGTAGGTAACGCTACCGTCGCGATTCATAAACAACTCGCTGCCGTTGGCGGGAGCTATACCCAATGATTTCATCCCAAAGATGGCTGTTTCCGATCCACCTTCCACATATTTGCGGATAGGTTTGATGTATTGCTGGTTCTGAAAGATCGGCGAATTTTCTTTATAGTCGGAATAAAAGGCGTCCACCCGGTCGTTATATTCTTTCAGGGCATCGGAAATTTCAAGGATTTTGTTCTTGTTGTGCGCACCCTTTAATGAAATATTAAAATTCCAATCGTTATTTTGTATCACGGCATAGTTAATATCAAATTCGAAACCTTTATTGGATACCTTTCCCATATTTTCCGTATAGGATGTAAAACCGGAAGAAGACGGAATGGAGATATTGGTTACCATACTATTGGTCACTTTATCATACCATGAAAAAGTCAGGTTGAGGCGTTTGAACAATCCCAGGTCAAAACCGATGTTCAGCGTATTGGCTTTATCCCAGGTAAGATTGTCGTTCCCCATGCCGATCAATACGCCGCCGATGCCCGTGGGGTGCCAGCCGTCAAGCATGATTTCATACATATTACGCGCCGCGTACGGAGGGAATCCCACACGCCCCATTTGTCCATAGTTGGCTCTGATTTTTGCATTATTAATAACCTTATTGTCGCGCAGAAAAGCGTATTTATGCAAATTAATACCGGCTCCGAAAGACCAGAACGGAGCAAAGCGGTGGTTGCTTCCGAATTTTGAAGAACCGTCCGTACGCACCGACAAATCCAAGAGATAGATATCGTTAAACGTATAGTTCCCCATAATAAATCCGCCAACCAACCTCGAAATGTAATCCGACACAATAGGCATTCCTACTATGGAGTGAGCATATTTCGGGTCGTTGAGCTGGGCCGATGGAAAACCCATGTAATGAAAAGTAGAGACATCCATTTGGTCTTCCATAGCATTCAAGCCCAATGTAAAATTCATGTTGTGCTTGCCTACCCGGTTATTGTACATTAACAGCAGGTTGGTATTCCATCCGAAAGCTTTATTGCTGGAAAGATTCAATTCGCCTTTATCAAAAGCAGTTTTATTTCCCGAATTATATTTGGTAGAATTGGGGTCTGTGAATCTCCGGTTGTCGTCCTCCTTATAATAAACGGATAATTGAAATTTTATTTGGAAATGATGAAGAAAATAGCCGTTCATGCTTAAGTTATTGGTGATAGTATTGTACCCGTTCCGGGAAAAATTCCCAAGCGTTGCTTCATACAGCGGATTGGCCACCGGATTATTAGCGTTATACATGGACTGGAACGTTTTCAGAAGTTCGCCCGTATCCAGATCTGTCGGAGACAAGTAAGGCTGTAAACCGGCATACGTGGCAAACGAGCCATAGGGCGAATCCTGCGCCCTTGTCTGGCTGTACGATACATTATCGGTAATTTGAAAATTTTTCAACCGGTAATCAACCCGCAAGTCGGCGCCGAAACGCTTGCGGTAAGATTCTTTCATTATTCCGTTGTCGGCGCCGAAATTCAGCCCCATCCCAAAACGGATAGTCTCCGATCCGCCGTCGATATAGAGATTATTGTTGTAGTTGAATTGCGTTTGCAGGGGCTGCGATAACCAATACGTATCGACACCGCGCAAAATATTGTTTTCTTTATCGCGGTAATCGTTCAGGCGCTGATAATAATTTCCACCTTCGTCTAAAAGGCCTGCTGCCACTTCGGCGTCTAATTTTTCCCGGGCATTCATCAGGTTATAGTCGGAAAGGTCGGGTACCGTCAGCGAGCCGGTAAAATTATACGAAACGCGCAATTTTCCTTGCTGCGGAGCCAGCGTTTCAATAACAACAATCCCGTTGGCCGCACGCGAACCGTACATAGCTGTCGCCGCCGCATCTTTCAAAATAGTAATGCTACTGAGCCGGTTGGGGTCCAAATCAAACACTTTTTCCATGCTCACTTCGTAGCCGTCCATAATAAAAATAGGAAGGTTCGGATTATTAAGCAAAGCATAGCGCGACACATCGTTGGCCGCTAACACATCCAAATCGCGCACGCCGATTCCCGATTGTCCACGGATATAATATTCGGGCATAACATTCGGGTTTGATCCAATCTCCAGATTCGGGGCTATGCGCATAGACGGGTCGAATGCCTGAAGGGCGTTCAGTACGCTACCCTGCGATACGCGCAGGAGTTCGTCTTTTGTAATTTTAGTAGAAGTGCCGGTAAAACTTTCTTTTTTAATGTTGGCATAACCCGTCACCACCACATCCGACAATGTTTGCGCCTCCTCTTCCATCGTAACATTCACAACGCTGCGCTCGCCGATGGCCACTTCTTTTGTTTTCATGCTAATGAAGGAGAATAGCAGAACGCCGGCGTTGTTGTCGGGGATGCGAATGGAAAAATTCCCGTCCTTATCCGAGAAAGCAAATATGGAAGAACCCTTGTAGGCCACCGTCGTACCTTCCAACGGCAATTGGCCGGAATCGGTTATTGTGCCGGTTACCACACGCATCGTTGCTTGACTTTGCGCAGTCGTGGATTTTACCGGTTCCGTTTTGTCAAGAATCAAAATCACCCCGTTATCAATCTCAAAAGTCAATCCGGTGTTAGCCAATATGGCTTGTAGTACCGTACGAACATCCGTATTTTCGGCAGTGTAGGAAATTCCTTTTACACTACCCAAATCTCTTCCTTTGGAGAGGTATCCCAGACCGGTTTGTTTCTCGATCTGTTTTAGGCATTCGCTCAAACTTGCATTTTGAACCCTAAATGAAGTGAGTTGCTGCGCTTGCACATCCTGCACGGAAATAAACAGCAGGAACAGTGGTAGAAAGAAAAAATGAACTCGAATAAATGGCTTCATCTGATTTAAGTTTTAAGGTGATGAAATAGTTATTGTTTAGTTTTGTACTTTACGTGGATGGTATAGTGCTCGGCGACGAATTCAACGTTGGCTACCTTCGAAATTTGCTGCAGGATAATGCCCAGATTGTCATTAAGCGGCAATTTCCCCGAATACTTTTCGCCGGAAGTCAGCAGGTCGTCAAAGGCGACTTCTATATCGTACCTTCTTTTTAATATCTTGAAAATATCCGCCAACGTGGCTTCTTCTATAAAAAGAATATTATTAATCCATGAAGTATAAAGCTCCGTCTGCACGTAAGCAAGTTCTTCCGTTTGGCGGAGGTGATTGTAGTGGTATTGCTGCCCGGCACTTAATTGCTGTTCCGTGTTATGCTGTTTATTTTGAATCAGGATGGAACCGGAAGCCAAGGTCGTTACGGTCGCATCTTCGTCGGCATATGCATTGACATTAAAAACCGTACCGAGCACCTTGACGGTGTAATCATCTGTTTCTACGTAGAACGGATTTGTTTTTTGCTGTGTGACTTCAAAATAAGCTTCCCCCGTAATTTTCACTTTCCGTCCGGAAGCGCCAAAGCGGACAGGGTAGCGGATTTTACTCATGGCGTTCAACCACACTTTTGTCCCGTCGCTCAATATAAGGGAATAGGTTTTCCCTTTGGGGACGGACAATTCGTTGTACTCTAACGCTTGCTCTTGCGCGGCAACATTTTCGTACGAAATTTTCGACTCTTTTTTATCGATTACCACACCGGCCGGCCGGTTGGCAGCCCCGGCGGCTTCTTCATTCAGCTCGATGGTTTTGCCGTTGCCTAAAGTCAATACCACATTGCTTTTGTCGGCAGGCATGAGGTTGATAACGGGCGCTTCGGAAACAGGCGGCTGTTGATTCATAAACAAGAGCCCGAAAGCAATCAACACAGCGGCGGCAGCCGAAATACCGTATATCTTCCCTTTGTTTATACGCCACCAAATGCTACGCCATCCGCTTCGGGTATTGATAGACTTCAATTGATACGCCCTTTTCCGGCAATCGCGGAGTTGCTCATCGGTCATCTGTTCCAACATTTGTTCCGCCAATTCTTTTGCTTCACGAATAGCTTTTGAGTATTTTTCTTCCATAAATTTATAATAATCCCTCGCTTTTATATAAAACGAATACAATTCCAAAAAGGGTGACAGCAGTATAAAAAATAATGTAAAAAACGTTGATGAGCCTATGATTGAAAGAACAAAAAGGCTATAAGCATAAAGAAGTCTCCGAATCGATTGCGTAGCGCTTTGTATGCACGTTGCTTGAGTGTCTTCACCGTGTTTTCGGAAATATGCAGTTCGGCGGCAATATCATGAATAGACAAACCCTGGAGCGTCAATTCAAAAATCCGCCTGCTTTGCGCCGGGAGCGTTGTAATAGCTTGCTCCAGCAAATAAAACGCTTCTTCTTTCATCACCTCGGTGGCTTCTGCTTCCACATTGCCAAGAAGCGATACATCTCCAAGAATTTTATTTTTTCGCCTCAAATAGTCAATGCACGCATTCCGTGTCGAAATATACAAATAGGATTTAAAAGCGATTTCATTGCTAAATTCGGTTTGAGATTCCAATACCTTTATGAAAATATCCTGAACAATGTCCTGGGCATGCGCCTCTCCGGAAAGCAATTTCCGAGCAAACAGGACTTGCGATGCATAAAAATCCATGAAGAGGTTTTTAAATGCATGCTCCGTATTACCTATTTTTATGTAGTGGCGAATCATTATGGTTTGAATTTTCAAAGGTAATCTTTTTGATGATATATCAAAAGTATCAGCGGATGTTTAAATTTTCAGGCTAAAGCGCTCTTTGTCATTCTGAGCAAAGCGAAGAATCCTCTCGTCATTGTTCCGCAGGGCTGGAAAGCAATCTATTGACAGATTCTTCGCTTTGCTCAGAATGACAAATTCCAATGACGTACACCATTCAATATCCGGTATCTTTTTTCTACCTTTGTCGCATGGATTTCAACTTGACATCGGCATACAAACCCACGGGCGACCAACCCGATGCCATTGCGCAATTGGTAAAAAATATTCGCGAGGGCGCCCCCAGCAGCACCTTGTTGGGCGTTACCGGTTCCGGAAAAACATTTACCATGGCCAATGTGATTGCCGAGCTGAAACGCCCGGCATTGATATTGAGCCACAACAAAACACTGGCGGCGCAGTTGTACGGCGAATTCAAAGCGTTTTTTCCGGAAAACGCCGTAGAATATTTCGTATCTTACTACGACTATTACCAACCCGAAGCGTATTTGCCGACTACCGACACGTATATCGAAAAAGATTTAAGCATTAACGACGAAATTGAAAAATTGCGGCTCAGCACCACTTCTGCCCTACTCTCCGGACGACGCGACGTCATAGTGGTTTCCAGCGTTTCGTGTTTGTACGGAATCGGCAATCCCGAAGATTTTCATTCCAACACGATTACTATTAACGCCGGGCAAAAACTGTCGCGCAACAAACTGCTGTATGCGCTGGTCGATTCGCTGTATTCGCGCAATGAAACGGATTTCAAGCGCGGCACCTTTCGTGTGAAAGGCGACACAGTGGACGTATATTTAGCCTACAGCGATTATGCTTACCGTATTGTTTTCTGGGGCGATGAAATTGAAAAGATAGAAACTTTTGAACCCCTTGGCGGACGCACGATCGATGAGCCTTTATCGGTGACCGTTTATCCGGCCAATATTTTTGTAACGACCAAAGACCGCATGCACCAAGCCATTCGACACATTCAGGACGACATGGTAAAACAGTGCGATTATTTCCGTGAAATAGGAAAGCCGTTGGAAGCAAAACGGCTGCAACAGCGCGTGGAATTCGACATGGAAATGATTAAGGAACTGGGCTACTGCCCGGGCATCGAAAACTACTCGCGTTACTTCGACGGACGGGCAGCCGGCACGCGCCCGTTCTGCCTGCTCGATTATTTTCCGAAAGATTTCCTGACGTTTATCGACGAAAGCCACGTGACGGTATCGCAAATCCGCGCCATGTACGGCGGCGACCGTTCGCGCAAGCAAACACTGATTGAATTCGGCTTCCGCTTGCCTGCGGCGGCCGACAACCGCCCGCTTACCTTCGATGAATTTGAAAGTCTGGTAAAACAAACGGTTTTTGTAAGCGCCACGCCGGCCGACTACGAACTGGAAAAAAGCGAAGGCGTGGTTATCGAACAAGTGGTGCGCCCCACCGGTTTGCTCGACCCCATTATCGAAGTGCGGCCTACGGAAAACCAGATTGACGACTTGGTGGAAGAAATTACCGTGCGTGCCGAGCGTGACGAACGCGTGCTGGTAACCACGCTCACCAAGCGCATGGCCGAAGAGCTGACAAAATATTTTGAAAAAATAGGCATCCGTTGCCGCTACATCCATTCCGATGTCGATACGCTGGAACGCATACAGATTATTGAAGAGTTGCAACGCGGACTGTTCGACGTATTGGTGGGTGTAAACCTCTTGCGCGAAGGGTTGGACTTGCCGCAAGTATCGCTGGTCGCCATTCTCGATGCCGACAAAGAAGGATTCCTGCGGTCGGAAAGGGCGCTTACGCAAACTGCCGGAAGGGCGGCGCGTAACATCAACGGCCGCGTTATCATGTATGCCGACAAAGTGACCGACTCTATGCAACGCACGATGGACGAAACCAACCGGCGCCGCGAAAAACAATTGCACTACAACGAAATGCACGGCATCACCCCGCAGCAAATCGTAAAAAATAACCGTTCCATCCTCACCGGAGAACAGTTGAAAACAGACAAGGGCTATGCTTATGCCGATACGGGCGAACCGAATATTGCCGCCGATCCGGTCATCGGCTATATGAACCGCCAACAATTGGAAAAAGCGATTGAGTACGCCAAACAACAAATGGAAAAGGCGGCCAAAGAACTGGACTTTATGACCGCCGCCCGCTACCGCGACGAAATGTACGCCTTGCAGAAAAAATTGTCGTAGGATTAGATATATGATAATTCGAGCCTTGATGTCGCGAAGCGATTAAATTTGAATAACCTCCGGTATAACCGGAGGCAAATAGCATGAGTACTATCGCGCACGGGAAGTATATTATCCGTTGAAAAACAGGCTGTACTCCGTGCGCTAATGTAAAGCAGATACTACGTCCACGGGTTTACACCCGTGGTTATTCAAATTAAACCCTTTCAGGGTTTTGAGTTACAACTAAAAAATAGTTACCTTTGTAAGATACATCTAATATACTATAACCAGATATAAAACCTCTAAAACCCAATGATACATGAAAAAAATATTACTTTGTATGCTTAGCGCTACTACCCTTCTCACTGCTTGTCAAGAAAAGACAAACGAAAATCCGTTGTTAGCCGAATGGAAAACACCTTTCGGCATTCCTCCGTTCGACCAAATTAAGTTGGAACACTACATGCCCGCTTACGAAGAAGCGATGAAACAACACAAGGCGGAAATCGATGCTATTGTGAACAATTCGGAAACTCCTACATTCGAAAACACGATTGTAGCCTACGACCAAGCCGGCCGTTTGATGAGTAAAATAGCGCCGGTATTCGGCGGTATCAATTCGTCGAACACCACGCCGGAAATGCAGGCCATGGCCCGTGACTTATCACCCATTCTCACGAAGCACAACGATGATATCCGCTTGAATCCCGGATTATTTCAACGTGTAAAAACCGTGTATGAACAACGGGAAAGTTTAAGATTAAACGAGGAACAAATGCGCTTGCTTACCGAAATGTATAAAAACTTCGAACGCAATGGCGCCAATCTTCCGGCTGAAAAACAAGCCAAGCTCCGCGAATTGAATACCGAAATAGCCAAGCTGCAAACACAATTCGGACAAAATGTTTTGGCGGAAACAAACGGGTTTAAACTCATTATCGATAACGAGGCGGACCTCGCCGGACTGTCGGACAACTTGAAAAACGCCGCAGCCACACGTGCTAAAAAAGACAGCATGGACGGCAAATGGATTTTCGGATTAGACAACCCCAGCATCATGCCGTTTTTGGAATACGACCAAAACCGCGACAAACGCCGCGAAATACTGAATGCCTACTTGAATCGTGCAAATAATAATAACGACAAAGACAATAAAGAAGTAGTAAAAAAATTAATTGCCCTTCGCTTGGAAAAAGCGCAACTCATGGGTTTCGCAAGCTTTGCCGATTACGTATTGGAAGACCGCATGGCTAAAAATCCGGAGAATGTCTATAAATTGTTAGACCAACTGTGGGTTCCGACCATGAAAGTAGCGAAAGCCGAAGCGGCCGACATGCAAAAAGTAATTGCTAAAGAAGGCGGAAAATTTACGTTGGAAGCATCGGACTGGCGCTACTACAACGAAATTGTAAAGAATCAAAAGTTCGACATCAACGACCAAATGACGCGCCCTTATTTCAAATTAGAAAATGTGCGCGACGGTATTTTTTACGTATCGAATAAATTATACGGCATCACTTTTACCGAATTGAAAGACGTACCTGTTCCCACCGATGAATCATCGGCGTTTGAATGTAAAGACGCCGACGGTACGCACCTCGGTATTTTGTTTTTAGACATGTTCTCGCGTCCGGGCGCGAAAAACGGCGGCGCATGGTGCGGCGGTTACCGCTCGCAAGGCTACAAAGACGGCCAACGTATTGCTCCGCTTGTAACAATTGTATGCAACTTCACACGCCCTGTGGGCGACCAGCCGGCTTTACTCAGCGCCGATGAAGTGGAAACATTCTTCCACGAGTTCGGCCATGCACTTCATAATTTATTTAAAGATGTGCATTACTACGGCGTGTCGGGTGTATCGCGCGATTTTGTGGAGCTTCCTTCGCAAATCATGGAACACTGGGCCTTCGAACCCGAAGTGTTGAAAGTGTATGCCAAACATTGGCAAACCGGCGAAGTCATTCCGCAGGAATTGGTCGATAAGTTAGACAAATCGGGCAAATACGGACAAGGTTTTGTTACCTCCGAATATTTAGCGGCTTCGTTACTCGATATGGATTACCACACGTTGAAAGAAATTCCGGCAAACCTCGATATTCCGAAATTTGAAGTGGATATGTTGAACGTGAAACGCGGCTTACTCACTCAAATTCCGCCACGTTACCGCACTACGTATTTCAGCCACACCATGGGCGGAGGCTACACTGCCGGTTACTACAGCTACATTTGGGCCGAGCAATTGGATTGCGATGCGTTCGAAGCGTTTGTGGAAACAGGCGATATTTTCAATAAAGAAGTAGCCGCTAAATTCCGCAAAGAAGTGCTTTCGCGCGGCGGACAAGACGACGAGATGAAAATGTACGTCAACTTCCGCGGAAAAGAACCGGGAATAGAACCGCTGTTAAAGAATCGCGGATTAAACTAACCAGTAGAACAAGTTGGCAGTAAAACAGCACCGTCATTGCGAGCGCAGCGAAGCACTCTTCATATTACAGATTGCTTCGCTACGCTCGCAATGACGAAAGCAAATTCTATCCCTAACAAGGTCTTGAGAGATTTGACAAATTTCAAAAATTTGTCAAATCTGTATAGTATTCATCATTGCACCTCCTGTCATTCTGAGCGAAGCGAAGAATCTATTATGTGATATTTAGATTACAGATTCTTCGCTTCGCTCAGAATGACAATATGTGTGTAACCCTAACAGAGTTTTAAACCTTATTAGGGTTCGTTTTTAAAGTATTATTCAGATGAAACTGATATTTGTAGAGCAACATCATAAATGCCCTCGTTCGCTTTTTTTCCTGAAGCCGGACACGGCGTTGTTGCGTAATAACCAACCGTTTTTTTATCCCGATTTCACCAACGATTTACGGGCAAACCTCTCGCTCGTGCTGCGTATTAACCGCTTGGGACGCAGCATTTCCGAGCGTTTCGCAGCACGTTATTTCGATGCGGTGGGAATGGGTTTTGATTTGGTAGCGAACGATTTATTGGAAACATCCCGTACACAGGGCTTGCCATGGGAACCCGCCCGAAGCTTCGATTACGCAGCGCCTATAAGTCCGGAATTTATTGCGGTGGAAAATATCGATATCCATACAACGGCAATCCGTTTATTGCACAACAATACCGAAGTCGTAAAAACCAATCTGCTTGATTTTCCCTATACCTTCGAGCAAATTATTGCGCACATTTCCAAATTTATCACATTGAAAATCGGCGATTATATTTACATCGATGTGCCGGCGCCGG
>JAVBOD010000116.1:0-11686 GCA_031551045.1 Bacteroidales bacterium | reverse complement strand
GCCAAAGACCTCGAAAATCTCGAACACCTGAACTATGCCGCAGGGCTTCCGCCGTTCTTGCGCGGGCCTTACAGCACGATGTATGTGATGAGTCCGTGGACCATCCGTCAATACGCCGGATTCTCGACTGCCGAAGAATCGAACGCTTTCTATCGCCGCAACTTGGCCGCCGGACAAAAAGGCTTGTCGGTAGCTTTTGACTTGGCTACGCACCGCGGCTACGATGCCGACCATCCGCGCGTAGTTGGCGACGTGGGAAAAGCCGGTGTGAGCATTTGCAGCGTAGAAGACATGAAAGTGTTGTTCGACCAAATTCCGTTGAACAAAATGTCGGTATCGATGACCATGAACGGCGCGGTATTGCCCGTATTGGCGTTCTACATCGTAGCCGGTTTGGAACAAGGCGCCACGCTCGAAGAATTGAGCGGAACCATTCAGAATGATATTTTGAAAGAATTCATGGTGCGTAATACCTACATTTATCCGCCCGAATTCTCGATGCGCATTATCGGCGATATTTTTGCATACACGTCGAAAAACATGCCGAAATTCAATTCGATTTCTATTTCGGGATACCACATGCAGGAAGCAGGCGCTACTTGCGACATCGAAATGGCGTACACGCTGGCCGATGGGTTGGAATACCTTCGTACCGGTATTGCAGCCGGCATGAGTGTCGATGAATTTGCACCACGCTTGTCGTTCTTCTGGGCAATCGGTATGAATCACTTTATGGAAATTGCCAAGATGCGCGCAGCCCGTATGTTGTGGGCGAAATTGGTAAAGACCTTTAATCCAAAAAATCCGAAATCATTGTCGTTGCGTACGCACTCGCAAACATCGGGCTGGTCGTTGACCGAACAGGACCCGTTCAATAACGTGGCGCGTACCTGTATCGAAGCCATGGCGGCCGCTTTGGGCCACACACAATCGTTGCACACCAACGCATTGGACGAAGCGATTGCATTGCCTACCGATTTCTCGGCGCGTATTGCACGTAATACCCAAATTTATTTACAGGAAGAAACCAACATCTGCAAATCGCTCGATCCTTGGGCCGGTTCGTATTATGTAGAAGCATTGACGAATGAAATAGCACAACGCGCTTGGGCACACATTCAGGAAGTGGAAAAACTCGGCGGTATGGCGAAAGCTATCGAAACCGGCTTGCCGAAATTACGTATCGAAGAAGCGGCTGCCCGCAAGCAAGCCCGCATCGACGCTCACACGGATACGATTGTTGGGTTGAACAAATACCGTTTGGAAAAAGAAGACCCGATTGAAATTCTGGATGTGGACAACACCAAAGTACGCCAATCGCAGGTAGAACGTTTGAAACAATTACGCGCCGGCCGCGACGAAGCAAAAGTGAAAGCAGCCCTGGAAGCGATCACCCAAGCGGCGGAAAGCAAAACAGGCAACCTATTGGCATTGGCTATCGAAGCCGCCAAAGTACGCGCTACGCTCGGTGAAATTTCCGATGCGTGCGAAAAAATAGCAGGACGATATAAAGCAACGATTCGTATGAACACCGGTGTATATTCTTCGGAAGTGAAGAACAATGACGATTTTGAAAAAGCGAAAAAATTAGTGGCCGAATTTGCAAAGAAAGAAGGCCGCCAACCGCGTATTATGATTGCCAAATTAGGACAAGACGGTCACGACCGCGGCGCCAAAGTAGTAGCCACCGGCTATGCCGACGTGGGATTCGACGTGGACATGGGCCCCTTGTTCCAAACGCCCGCCGAAGCTGCCAAACAAGCTGTGGAGAACGACGTGCATGTAGTAGGCGTTTCATCATTGGCTGCCGGACACAAAACACTGGTTCCGCAAATTGTAGAAGAGTTGAAAAAACTCGGCCGCGAAGATATTTTAGTAATTGTGGGTGGCGTTATTCCCGCACAAGACTACGATGCGCTCTACAAAGCAGGCGCCGCTGCCATTTTCGGCCCGGGAACGCCCGTTTCGTTGGCTGCGATTAAGATTATGGAATTGCTATTAGCATAAAGCCCCCTAAACCCGCCTGAACGAATACTTTCATTCGGGCAGGTCCCCAAAGGGGGACTCGAGCTACCAACTCCCCGATGCAGCAATGTGTCGGGGAGTTTTTGTTTTATCATATATTTCCTCTGTACTGAGCAGTATTATTGTGATGTCGCGAAGCGACTACATATGGATAATTCCGATATATTCACTTCTGGAATAAATACCGTTCCATTTATATTCTCTGCATAGCTAATTTTAACTATATAACTTCCTTGTTTGCATTTATAAAATTGATTCTACAACAACACAATTCCTTGTTCATAAATTAAGCTATTTTCAGAAGACTTTCTCATTTGATTTTTCCGTATCTTTGAAAAGTTTGAGATTGATTTATGACCGACGCTGTTCTCGAAAAATTAAAGATATTAGCCGAAGCCGCCAAGTACGATGTGTCGTGCGCATCGAGCGGACACACGCGCAAAAACACCGGCAAAGGCATTGGCAGCACGGAGGGTTGGGGCATTTGCCACAGCTTTGCCGAGGACGGGCGTTGCATTTCATTGTTAAAAATCATGCTTACAAACAATTGCATGTACGATTGTGCCTACTGTGTCAATCGCCGCAGCAATGATGTGCGCCGCACGACTTTTTCGGTCAAAGAACTGGTGGAACTGACCATCGAATTTTATCGACGAAATTATATCGAAGGCTTGTTTCTGAGTTCCGGCGTGGTGCGTAATCCCGACTATACGATGGAACGCATGGTGCGTGTGGCCAAAGATTTGCGCGAAGTGCACCGCTATAACGGATATATCCACCTGAAAAGTATTCCGGGCGCCAGCCGTGAGTTGGTCAGCGAAGCCGGGCGTTATGCCGACCGCTTGAGTGTAAATATTGAAATCCCAACGGAAGAAAATTTGAAATTATTGGCGCCGGAAAAAGATTTTCAAAGCGTGTTCACACCGATGACGTATATTCAACAAGGCGCGTTGGAAAGCGCCGAAGAACGCCGGAAATACCGCTCGGCGCCGCGTTTTGCTCCGGCGGGGCAAAGCACACAAGTCATTGTTGGCGCCACGCCCGAAACCGATAATCAGATTTTGCATCTGTCGTCGGCGCTTTACACGCGGCCTACCATGAAGCGCGTGTATTACTCGGGCTACATTCCGGTAAACACATACGACAGCCGTTTGCCGGCGCTCGCCACCCCTCCGCTGATACGTGAAAACCGCTTGTATCAAGCCGACTGGCTCATGCGTTTCTACGAATTTAAAGTGGACGAAATTGTAAACGACACGCATCCGAACCTCGATTTGGAGCTCGACCCGAAATTGTCGTATGCCTTGCGCCACCCCGAAATATTTCCGATTGACATTAACCGTGCCGATTACGAAATGATTTTGCGTGTGCCGGGAATCGGCGTGAAATCGGCCAAATTGATTATCGCCTCACGCCGCTACAACCGCTTGACCAGCGAACATCTCCGCAAAATGGGCGTGGTGCTGAAACGGGCGAAATATTTTATTACTTGCAACGAACTGACCGGCGCTACTTTTTCGGTACAGGAAGCGAAGCCCGAATACCTGAGGAAACTGTTCCTCTCGCCGCGCGACCGCCAAGCCGCCAAACTGAAAGGACAATTGAGTTTGTTTTAGATTACATGCACTGCTACCTCTACGATAAAACATTTGAAGGCTTGTTGACGCTTGTTTTCGATGCCTACGACACAAAAAATTTTCCGGACAAAATTTGCGGAGAAGAAGAACCGTCGTTATTCCCTGGAAATGTATGGACGGTACTGACCGACGAAACAAAAGCACGCCGCGTGTGGAACGGACTGCATAAAAAACTTTCGAAGCAGGCATGTAATATGTTGTCGGTAGTTTTTCTATCGGAATTGCCCGGTATCGAAATGTTGTTGTTCCGTTATATGCAAAAAGCCTTTGCCGGCGCCAAATCCATCGAAACAAATTTCAGCGATACCGATGTGTTGCAAGCTACGAATATTTATCGGAAAGTAAGCCGCGAAGCGGAACGTATGCGGATGTTCGTGCGTTTTCAAAAAACCGCCGACGGAATTTTCTTCGCACCCATCGAGCCGATGTATAATGTGTTGCCGCTGGTTGTCGATTTTTTTGAAGACCGCTTTGCCGACCAACCATGGATTATCTACGATGTAAAACGCCGCTACGGCTTGTATTACGACTTACATAAAACAAAAGAAATCACGTTTGATAAGTTGGATTTCAATTTCGAAACCGGCAAGCTGAACGATGCGCAAGCCGCCGAGGACGAGCAGCTATTCCAACAACTCTGGAAAAATTATTTCAAGGCGATTTCTATTAAAGAGCGCGCCAATCCGAAATTGCATCGCCAGCATTTACCCAAACGGTTTTGGAAATATTTACCGGAAAAACAGTAACTAAAATCATTCACCACAAAGTTCACGGAGGACACTAAGAAAGAGATTTTAAACCTCAGTGCTCTTAGTGAACTTAGTGGTTAAAATTAATTTTAAGCTATATTTTCATATCTCCATCAACAATCCATTTTTTCTTGCGTAGAAAAGCATTAATCAGCAACGAAAGAACAGCGGGTAAGAGGAAATAAAGCAAGACAATTTCGGCTGTCACCATCCATTTATCCGCGCCGGGAATTTCCGTCATAACGGAGTAAGTCGCAATCGGGCCCACCAATCCGCTGGTGCCCATCCCCGCCCCCAATGCATTGCTGCTGATTTTAAAAACCATGGTCGATACCGGGCCTAAAAGAGCCGCCGCTAAGGTAGGCGCTATCCAAATAACCGGCTTTTTGAAAATATTTCCTATTTGCAACATCGAAGTTCCCAAACCTTGCGAAAGTAATCCTCCGATACCGTTATCTTTATAGCTTATTACGGCAAAACCAATCATCTGTGCACAACAGCCAATAGTAGCCGCTCCGGCCGCCAACCCGTCGAGATTCAACATGATGCATAGCGCCGCAGAACTAATCGGAAGCGTTAGCACCATGCCCACAACCACCGACACCACTATTCCCATCCAGAACGGGTTTAACTCCGTAGCTTTGTTAACCAGCGCCCCCAGTGAAAGCATCAGCGAATTAAGTAGCGGCCCCACAAGCAACGCTATCAAAAATCCCGCAATGATAGTCAGCATTGGCGTAAGGATAATATCTACCGGCGTTTTCTTCGAAATCAGATTTCCCAACGCTGCGCCGACAACTACGGCAACATAAGAACCAACCGGGCCTCCATAATGATATCCCAAAGCGCCCACCGCTGCTGATGCAAATAACACCAACGGCGCCACGCCTAAACCATACGCAATGGCAACTCCAATTGCCGCGCCCACCACCGGCGATTTTGCCGATAACATATCGGCCACCGGCTGCAGAAATGCCAATAATTCAATCTTGGCAAACTGCGCAATGATTAAGCCTAATATCAACGAAGAGAAAAGTCCCAGCGCCATGAACGACAGCGCATCTATCACATATTTCTTAAAAAAGGCAACGTGTGTTTTGAGCATAATGAATTGAATAGGAGTACAAAAATAAGAAGGAATAGCAGTATCCCCGGGATGTGGCAAATTATAATTTCAATAAAAAGGAACGAATGCTTTTCGCTTTAAAATATAAAACCCGCTTTCAACTGAATAAAATCTGCCGTTTTAGCGCCCCAAAACAGGTCTTCCAAGATCACCGTATAAGCCGCTGCACAGGTAATAAAATGTTCTTTTCCCACCTTAAAATGAAGCCCTGCGCCTACAAAATATCCCATCGAAAAACCAAAGCCTTGTGTCAAAAAATAGGAAGAGAGCCCTGCTTCTGCCATTGGCCGGACAAGCCCTTTATGATAAGTATAGTTCCCTCCTATCGCCACATTCAGATTGAGGGCTTCGTCCAGGTAATAAGTCTCCGAAGACCAGCTCTCATATTCTTTAAATTGAAACTTGGAGACAGCAACATCCGTTATAAAACTCAGCGATTTTAATTTTCTGGGAGTAGAAACAGCTACCCGTCCTCCGATTAACGGGTATGCCTGCGAAAATTCCGGCAACCTGTTTTCGTCCTTAAAATGCGGCCACTGTACTCCGCCATAAATGGAGAATTTATATTTTATCGGATGTTTATCCTGTTTGGTTTCAAATTCTATGCACGGTTCTCCGGTAGTGCAGACCAAATTATGATAATCTTTCGTGAGATTAATCATGGAGGTATGCGAAAAATTAAGGTTCTGAACGTCTTTTTTCAGCGGCTCATAATCCCGAAACAGATAGTCAATCACTCCTTTGTATATGATATCCTGCTTATTTACTAAGCGACCTTTCAGGCTGATTATCTCGTCTTCTTTTTTAGTAACAATGGTCATTTCTCCGTCTCCATCTTCAAAGCAATAATATCCCATATTATCAGTTATATCTTCATAATAATATAAATTCATAATGCCCTGCAACAGATATTCCAAAAAAACAGTCCGTTGTTCTTTATTTAATTTTATTACACGGGAAATATAAAATTTTCCATCGTCCACATAACGGAATCCGGGAATCTGTCCGGGAAAGAAAGTTTGCGCATTATCTTCCAACGTTATCTTAAAATTGCAAACCATGGCATTCATTTGATCGGTACGGTAATCGATCCAACCGTGTACCGTGTCGTTTTCGTGCGTTATAACATAACCCCTTCGATAGTTGCTTTGGGCATAAGAAGGCAGTGATATAAGCATTGCAAGAATAAGCGAAAGAGCCTGTTTCGTTGTCATATTAAAATTAACTATTTCGGTTTTTTAAATGTTAAAGATACTTCATTTTTGGCAGATACCCCTTATTATTCCTGTTAAAATTTTGGGAAAGGATAAAAAGCGGATTTAATTATGCAAAATCCTGCCTGATGGATTCCAAAAAAAGAGGGATGCCCGCTATGGACACCCCTCCGGCGACTAACCAAATAACTCAACTTATTAGCCAGCTAGTCGTTGTTGTCGTTTCTTCATACATTAAGGATTTTGGTCTTTCGATTTATCCAATTTCGTATTATTTTCAAATTCAGACCTTGGAATTTGATTAAAATATCGGTAGTCATTATCTTCAGGCTTTGGAGTATTATAATTATTCGTTCCGTTAGGAATTCCCAAGCCGGCAAGATGGTATTTTGAATTTCTTAAAGCTTTATCTCCATTAACAAACCATCCGAAACGGGTAATATCCCTCAATGCAAAACCCTCTCCGTACAGTTCTTTCCGACGCTCTTTCCAGATCACCTCCAACATTTCATCTCGAGTAGCAGGTGCGGGCACACTGGTATAGCCATCAATACGAGCCGCTCTAATAATATCAACCAATTGCTGCGCACCGGACAAATCATCTTTATTCGCTTTTGCTTCCGCTTCCAGCAGGTACATTTCAGCAGCACGCATGAGAATAATATTCCCTGTAAGATCAGTATTATCCTTGAATTTAGTAATCGAGAACCGATCTTTATTTGCCGGATATACTATTGGGCTCTTCGTAGTATCTGTTAAATCCGTAAATAACTTACGGCAATCGGTAGCAGTAAACGATGCTATAAAACTAGAATCGGCGCGCATATTAAAGTATCCGAAAGATCTTTTTAAATCATAAAAAGAGAAAAGGTTTGCATAACCAATATTTGACTGTTTATCTTGTATCACACACCAAATCCATTCTCCGTTAGGAGCGCTGAATCCTTCTTTATAAGCTACTTTGGTCATTAGTGGAAATCCTTCGCGGGCACTTTGAGTAAGTGTGATAACCTGATCCCATAATGTAGGGTCAACATAGGCCATATCTGTATATACCCTTGCTAGAATACCTTGAGCAGTGTTGAGGTTTATATGTCCTTTCGATAAACGGGATGCAGTGAGTCTGGTAGTCGCCTCTTTTAAGTCTTTTACCATTTGGTTATATACATCGCTCAATTTCCCTCTCGGGCGGCTATCTTTTTCTGCATCTCCGGTAGGAGGATCCAGTAAAAGCGGAAATCCGGGTAAATCTTTTCCAACCCTGTAATGTTTTTGGTATAGGCCGCATAATTGATAAAAAGCCCAAGCTCGCATAGCATAAGCTTGTCCTAAAACGTTTTTCCATCTGCTGTCCGATGCTTCTTTTGGAGCTCCTGCGGTAATAATAACATTACAATCCTTTATAAGCATATAGGCCCATGCCCAATTATATCCTGCACGGTTATGGTTTTCGAGCCTTTGAGATTCAACAAATTGATATTGGTAAGTAAACCAGTTGGCAGGGCATATAACATCCAAACCTGAAATATCGTCAATTATCATTCGTCCCATAACTCCAATGTTATCATGTTGGGAAACTCCATTGGGTGAATAAGATTGATTGAATTTGTAAACGGCATTCATATAGTTTTGAGCTCCGTCCGCTGTCGCTGTTAATGTAGCAATATCCTTCACGTTTGTTGGCTGCCTGTCTAAAAAATCATCACTACAGGAACACAAAACGGCGAAGACTATAAGTGAAAGTATTATTTTTTTCATATTTCTTTATTTTTACATTTATTATAAAGTGATGTTTATTCCGCCCGAGAAGATACGGGACGCTGTGGAGTTATAACCTTGTACTCCGTCCAAAACTTCGGGGTCAGTGCCATCAGGCATATTACCTATCTTCAATGTAGCAAAATTGTCAGCTTGGATAAACACTCTTACATTTTTTACATTGATTTTATCTGTCCATTTCTTAGGTATTGTATAGCCAATGGTCAACGCACGGAATCTTAAAAAGTCTCCGTTATATAGGAAGCGGGAGGAAGTCGCTGCCGCCTCGGTTACAGATTCTCCGTAAACTTTCGGGACATCAGTATTGGTGTTGGTTGGAGTCCATCTATTAAGGATATCCTTTGACCAAACATAACCCGAACGGTATCCGTCATGCATTAAAGATTGGTATGCGGAATCAAAAATCTTATGCCCGAACTGCCCTGTAATAGTTAATGAAACATCAAATCCATAGCCTCTAAAGTATGGAGAGAAACCTAATTGAACCTTAGGCAAGGCTGTTCCATTATAGTATTGCGTAGCATTTGCCGTTTTGTTTACGGTTTTCCGCTCACCAGTAGGATTTCCGCTCGCATCTTTCACGTCTGCCCAATACAGCGCTTCGCCATTTGCCGGATCAACACCTGCATATTCATATATATAATAAGAATAGGGGTCGTGGCCCACCATCCACTTTTTGGTTCCTTGCACTTTTTCTTTAAAAGGCAGTTCTGTGATTTCATTCTTCAGGTATGACATGTTGAGAGACGCTCTCACCTCAATTTTTCTATTTTTATAAATATCACCCGTTACATCTAACTCTATCCCCTGATTTACCATTTCTCCTGCATTGGTATTATATGTGGTAAATCCATCGGAGGGAGCTAAAGGCAAGGCAAAAAGCATGTCGCTGGTGGTACGATGGAAATATTCGAGTGAGCCGTATAGACGTCCCCAAAAATTATAATCGATACCTATATTGAGAGCCGTATTTTTTTCCCAAGTTAATTTTTTATTTTCCATTTGATTATAATAGAATCCTGGGAGCCCAGTATAGCTCCATCCAGATGCACTAGCTGTTCCCATATAAGGGAACCAAGAAGAGAAAGCATCATTTCCCTGCACACCATAGCTCGCCCGCAGTTTTAAGTCGTGAATAAACGATAGGGATTGCATAAAGTTTTCGCGTACGATACGCCAGCCAAGGCTGGCCGACCAAAAGTCGCCCCAGCGATTATCTTTGTAGAAACGGGAAGAGGCATCTTTCCTATAGCTACCTTCTACAAAATATTTACCATCATAATCATACGCAATGCGGCCAAAGTATCCTTCACGGGCAAGTTCGTCAGTTCTGGAACTCATAGCTTCCATCGTTGAAGCCATATCCCATTCGGGGATATCATCATCATACGTTCCTGTTTTTTGTCCATATAGGTAGTTATATTCGGTCGATGTACTTTCATGCCCTAGCATAAAGCTCACAGAGTGAATATCGGCAAATACGTTAGAAAACGTAAGTACCTCGTTGGCGGTAAGGCTTAGATAACTGTTCCTGTATTTATAAATACGCCCTAATCCTTTTGCATCGCCCAATAAGCGGCTGTATGACTGGTCCCGTTCTTCGTTCCAATAGTTTACGGAGACATTCGTACGTAAACTTAACCATGGA
Organism: Bacteroidales bacterium; assembly: GCA_031551045.1. Taxonomy (GTDB): domain Bacteria; phylum Bacteroidota; class Bacteroidia; order Bacteroidales; family UBA932; genus JAVBOD01. Next base: position 1,508 of record JAVBOD010000116.1, on the reverse strand, counting down.
GTGAAATTGATATTTACAAACCATGTGGGATCTATTGCCCACCGACTATACTTTGTCGCCTGATATTTAATTGCAGCCACCGGATTTGATCCGGAAGCCACCGGCCGGCGCATGTTTACTGCTTGCCAGTCTCCTGTATCAAAAACAGCGTTTCCGTCAGCATCATTCATAATACTCCCATCAGCATTTCTTCTGTAAACCGGATAGAGGTTAGACATCGTACGGGAGAAAATATAAGGATTGATGAAAGAAGAACTTTCTTGAAGCGGGAAATCTGATTTAGTATAGGCCGTGGCAAGTATTAAGCCTGTACTTAGCCATTTTTGCAATTCAACATCTACCGTAGTTCTTGCATTGTAACGTTTGAATCCGGACTCTATGGTAACACCCTCTTCATCCAAATAGCCCAAAGACAACATGTACGTTGTTTTATCAACACCGCCGGAAACCGCTAGCTGATAATCCTGACGAAGAGGTGTACGTGTAAGCGCATCAAACCAGTTTTCATCCCACATAAGCGTAGTGCCGGGAGCGATTTTCCCGTCTGTTCCAACCGGTTCGGCAACAGGTACTCCGCTCATAAACACCGGATTGTATTTGGTACGTTGTGTTACTTGATTTTTAGACGCGTATTGCTCCGGTGTTAAAGCACCGATTATGCTGGTTTTTCCTATGAGGTAATTTCTATAAGCTTCCCAATCCATCTCCATTTGCTGTGCAGCACCTAACTTTTCGTATTCTTTCACGGCACGGTCGGAAATTCCCCACGTTGCCTTAAAACTAATCGAGGGTTTCCCTTGCTTTCCTTTCTTCGTTGTAACAAGGATTACACCATTTGCAGCACGCGCACCATAAAGCGCTGTAGAAGCGGCATCTTTAAGTACGGTCATAGACTCTATGTCTTCCTGATTCAACGAGTTTATAAAACCACTATAAGGAACTCCATCTACAACCCAAAGGGGTTCCGAACTCACATTTAACGATCCAATCCCTCGAATACGGATATTGGCTGCCTCCCCTGGTTGTGCTGTGTTGTTTATGACTTGCACCCCGGCCACAGAACCCTGCAAGGCAGTAGATATATTTGCGCTTTGCCGCTTTTCAATAACCTCTGCCTTCACTGCTTGTGCAGAACCGGTGTAAGTGTTTTTCTTTGCAACACCATAGGCAATAACCAATACCTCTTCCAGTTCCCGCACATCAGCTTCTAGAACAATATCCACAGTAGTTCTACCATTCACAGGAACTACCGTTGTTTTCATATTTGCAAAAGAGAACTCAAGAGAAGCATCTGCCGGTGCTGTGATCGTAAAATGACCGTTAACATCGGTAATTGCTGTAGTTTTCGTTCCTTTCACAAGCACTAGTGCTCCCGGTAAGGGTTGTCCGTCGGAAGCATCGGTTACCACGCCTGATACTTGTATATTCTGCGCCCATGACGCACTTACAAATAGCAAGCACATAAATAAAAATGTGATTCTTTTCATACGATTAATTTAAGGTTAATA
>JAVBOD010000072.1:0-22106 GCA_031551045.1 Bacteroidales bacterium | reverse complement strand
TCGAGGCATTGCCGCAACAGTAATAAAGACTCTAATGGGGGCGTATCTTTTAAGAAACTCATTATTTTCCCAACCATGTTTACCTCATAATCCTTGGCGCCATTGTATTCTTTTACCATCCCTTTGCGGCCGGAAAGGGCTGTTTGCACCACGTTGCTTTGCAAGGTCACGTCTATTTTCGGGCTTACTAATAAAAAAGTCCATAGCTTGGAAGGCACTTTCAGCAGCACTAAGTTCGAGAAGTTATACCGATTTGACAAATGTAATAGTCCAATTACATTGGCCTAAACATTTGTAGCATCGGCATTATACCGGAAATAGATTGGATTAAAAGGTGGTTCATATTGGTATAAAATGCATGTTCTAAATGCACTACCGGTAGAAAGTATATTTTAGTATGTGAAATATAATGATTTGTAACAGAGTATATTGCGTGTTATGAATTCGTGAAGCCGTACCATTTCCATTTGGTACGCCCCTTCAAAGCCCCTTTTGAATAATGGCTGCATTTTCTCTTCGCATGCCACCGATAAAAACATATGTACGTTGGTTTTTCCTTCTTCTTCCCCAAAGCTGTATTGCCATCTCAATTGATGAAAGTTGTCATTAATAACTCCGTTTTCGTCGCAAACGGCATCTATCACTTCATACAATTTATTGATTTCTATTTTTTTATACTGAGCGATATTCCAATATTTCTCTCCCTGTTGAGAAAGCAGGTAATAGAGCCAATGCCCTCCCTCCCTAAAATCACTATGATAAGAAATAATACTGTATGGCCGGGGGCTTAACCACAAGGACAACGTCTCCGGATTAGTAAATACATCCCAAATAAAACTCAGGGGAAGACTAAATGTACAAGTTTTCTTTAAGGTAAAAGTATACATAGGAGGATCTCCTCTTTTAAAATTATTATTAGATTTCGGCACAAAGATAACTTGTACACACTTTTGGATAAAGTCCCTGTACATATGTTTAATAACATCTTAGTGTCTTTTTTTGCCTCAGTATTGGAATATTTTTACTTTTTAAGAGTCAACTTGGTAAATCTATGTTAAAAGATTAAATTTGCTTTTTATTTTAAACATTAGATATTATTTGTAAAACTTTTAAAGATATGAATAATCCATCCATACTAATAATAGAAGAGATTAGGCGCAGGCTTCCAAACAAGGTGAATTTAATCGATTTTTTTACCGAGATACTTCCCATGAAAAAAGAAGCGGCCTACCGCCGGCTTCGTGGAGAAATACCGCTTTCGCTCGGCGAAGCTACGCAGATAGCTTCTTATCTGCATCTATCCCTCGATAAGTTGCTCCATGTAAAAGAAGAGGAGACTTATACGTCTTCTATTATCCGGATGAATGGGCAAAACGTGATGGATGCCTATTGCAAAACGATAGGGCAAATCATAGATGCTTTAAAATTTATGAAGACAGACCCTAAATCAGCCCACTACTCGGCTATTAACGTTCTCCCCGGTTCACATGTATTCAGGTTTCCAACCATCAGCAAGTTCAGGCTATTTAAATGGGCCTACCAATGCCGCAGCACGTTGAATCCGCCTAAATTATCGGAAATAGAGATTCCTTCGTATGTAAGGTATTTAGAGAGCACGTATGTAGAAGTAAGTCAACATATCGCTAGTTACTTTGTGTTCATAAGAGATTTGTTCGTTCCTTACATTCGTGATATTTATTATTTTTATGAATTAGGCCTCCTTTCAAAAGATGAGGTCAACCTGTTGAAAGAGGAAACATTTCAATTGATGGACGTAATGGAAGAAGATATTTCGGCCGGAGCGACGAAATACGGCATTCCTTTTATGGTGTATCTATCCAACACGTACTTCGATTCCAGTTATATTTATGTAGAAGGTAATGGCTTCAAAGCTTCCTCCATCAATGTTTTTGGGATCAACTACCTTTCATCGACAGAAGCGGAAATCAGTGACGACACCAAAGAGTGGATTGAGTCGCTAATACGTTATTCCACCTTGATTTCCAAAAGCGGCGAGATAGAAAAAGTAAATTTTTTCAACTTGCAACGGAATATGTTGACGGAATATCTTGGCAGAATGTAATACCGGTTTGACAAACGTACTACTCTCTCGATACATCGGGATAAACGTTTTGGTATAATAATAAAACAAAGAGCTTAATATGAAATCATTTCTTGAAGGTTTTCTATCCGTGCTACGGCAGAAAACGCCCGAGGGGATTAATACAGTTGACATGTTGATTGCTATTACTCCTATGAGTAGAGAAGCTGCTTACCGCCGTTTAAGGGGAGAAATCGAATTTTCGTTCGGGGAAATCATCAGAATTGCTCAGAAACTGGATATTTCGTTAGATGGCTTGGTGAGAGCCAAAGATAATCAATCCTATAGAGTTAAAGTGAGCTATATTAGGGAAAACTCTTTTATGGAAGATTTCATTAAATGGCAGGAAATGGCCTACACGCTTATGAAAGATCTAAGAATGAGGCCCGAACATTATGCACTTTCCGTCAATAACCATATTCCCATATTGTATCTGTTTAAATATGATTTGATTTCCAAACTTCGTATGTATAAATGGATGTACCAGCGAAGCAACCTCCATAAACCTATGAAATTTTCGGAGTTTGCGCTTGAACCAAAAGCAATTCATTTACAACAAATGATGTGGAAAGAATTGTGTCAAACCCGGATTCATTTTATATACGGTCAGGAGTTAATGAAATCGTTAGTGAATGATATTAACTATTTCCGGCATCTGAACTTAGTGAACGACGACGAAGTTTCTATAATGAAGGAGGAATCGTTTTCCGTTTTAAAAGACATGGAACACGATGCCATTTTAGGGAAAAATAATCAAATGCCCTGTACTATTCACGAGACGAATGTAAACATTGGGAATGACTTCATTTTTTGGAATAACGATATTTTTTCAAAAGTTACATTTCGCCTTTTCGGAGTTAACTTTTTTACTATCGACGATCCGGAAGCCATTAACGAGATGAAGAATTGGACGAATATGCTGCTGAAAAGCTCTACCCAGATTTCATTCAGCGGTGAAAAAAGACGAATGGAATTTTTCCAGCAACAACGGAAAATGCTGGAGCAGATATACAGCAACACGTAAAGGAAATCCGATTCCACCCTGTCGTGAGGCCGTTTCCGGATAAACCGGAACGTTTATATTTTCTCGCTACGTATTTTAAAAAAACCTTGGCAAACATTTAACGTTTGCCAAGGTTTTCAGCATTTATCATTTTATTGAAAATTACGGTTTCACTACTTCCACCCAGCGGCCGGTAGTGTTGGCGCTGATAGTAGCGTCGTACATGGCTTCGCAACCGACAGCCGGCAGGTAGAATTTGCCGACGTAAGCAGCGGCCAGTTTTACACGTACCCGGATGGTGCCGGTTTCCGATAAATCGAAATAGGCATAAACACGGTCGTCGCGAATATCACGATAGGTTACGCCATCGCCGGAGTATGTATCGTTCAGGCGGTCTTCGGTGATTTCCCAGCCCGACGGGAAAATCTGCGTGAGCGCCAGATTCGTGTAATAGCCGCGTTTCCCCGGATTAGTAATACTTACTTCGGCCACAAAATCGCTTCCTTGCGTGAGGGTGGCCACATCTATTTCCTGATTGCGGTCGTTGAGATAGCGGACTTTCAATTTCAAATCGTTTTCGGCCGCTTGCTCTTGGCCAACCGCCGGAATGCCTTGCGCCGTAAGGCGTACAAACAAGGTGTTTTTTCCTTTATTTTCTATTTTCGCGGAAGTATTAGCCGCGGCTTGCTTACCCAAATCGAGGTTCCAGATCGTTTTCTGGTTTTTCACGCGGTCACTCTTTCCATTTACGGTATAGTTGAAATCTAATCCTCCCGTTTGGTCTTTCGCGTATTTCGAGAGCGCCATTAAACAATAAGCCGTGGTTTGCGTACTCATCCATGTGTTTGAATTGAGCGCTTTGGAAATGCGTTGCGCCATAAGGAACGATTTTTCTTTTTCGCCCAACAATAGCAATACTTCTAAAATCATAGCATGGTCGCGGTCGGCAGATCCGTACGTGTCGGACGAACCGGAGTACGGTTTCACGTCGTCCGATAATTTATCGACTAATTTTTTACCGGTTTCGGGCTGTCCGGCCAATACATACGCTCCGGCCAACATCCATTTGGCTTGTACCGATAATTCCGTACGTTCTTTCAAACGGTTCATGGCGCCCAATTCCGGCGCTTTGGCCAACGCCAGCAAGTACAAACGGTAAGCTTGCGTGAAGTCGTCTTGCGTGTAATAATAATATTTGTTTACATACGGCGTCCATGAGCGGGCGGCGTTTTTCTGCGCGGCCAGCCATTTGTCTTTCATTCCCGGAGGAATGGCAAATCCTTTACGTTCGGCTTCCACCATAAAATGTCCGGCATAGTTATTCGACCAATCGCTCACATAGTCGCCACCCGGCCAATAGCTGAAACCACCGTTGGGGCGTACAAAATTACGTAAACGATTCAGGGCTGTTTTTACATTTGTTTCGGCGCGGTGTTTTTCGGCAGGGCTCATATCCACTACTTCCGACAAATAAAGTTGCGGGAATACCGCCGAAGTGGTTTGTTCCAAGCATCCGTGCGGATAGGCGAGGAGAAACGCCATGCGCGAACCGAGGTTGAGCGAAGGCACGCTCGATACCTCTATTTGTGCGGTGTTGGTACCTTCCATTCCGGGCAATTTAATCGAAATATCTCCGGCTGTATTGCCTTGTAATATTTTTTCTTCCGTAGTCAACACTTTGGGGTTCGAGGCGCGCACGTCGATTTCAATTTCGTTTTCGGCGCGTTCGTTGCCCGACGTGGCGATTACTTTTACACGGGCAATGCCCAATTTATTTTTTACTTTCAAGCGGAACTTCACTACTTCGTCTCCGGTATTATTGAAGGTAAGGTTCTTCGAACTGCCGTCCATGATATCAAACATATCGTCGGCTTTCAATTCTACTTTCACATTTTTTACTTGTTTTTCCATCGCAAAAATCGTAGCCGGCAATAGCACTTCTTCGCCCGGGCCCAGCACACGCGGCAAGGTGGCTTGCACCATCAGCGGACTGCGTACCGGAACCGTTTTATCGGCGCTGCCGTAGGCAGCCGTATTTCCGGCTATCACCATTACACGTACCGAACCCACATAGTTGTTGATCGTAAATTTGTGTTCCATGCTCTTTCCGGCTTTCACGGTGAATGGCCCTGCAAAACGTACAACCGGTTTAAAACGTTGCGCTTTGGAATCTTTTCCTTCTTTACTTAATTCTTCGTCGCCGCCAATCGCAAAAATCTGCTCTATTTTTCCGCCGTATGCGCCCAATACATAATTATACATGTCCCATGTTTTCACGCCCAGCGCTTCGCGGGCAAAGAAATAATTCCACGGATCGGGCGTTTTGAAACGGGTTAAATCCAATAATCCGTCATCGACAATCGCCAAGGTGTAAGTCATTTCTTTGCTGTTTTTCTCCGCCACTTTCACACTGAATCCTTGTTCGGGGCGAATCACCTCGGGCATCGTAATCACAGGATTCAAATGCGTAGCGGGGTCTTCCACAAGCAACGGAATGATACCGTAGAGCCGGATCGGCAAGTCGTTTTTAGTTTGGGCATGAGGCTGCAATAACGTAATGTGTACATAAGCATTCGGCAACATTTCTGTCGTGGTTGGAACCGTGATTTGTGTTTCGGCGGCTTTACATTCTACCCAGAACGACGAAATTACTTTTGCGCTGTTTTCCACGCTTACCAAGGCGCGCGCTCCTTCCGACGAAGGAATGGTTATCACGGCTTTTTCGCCTACGTTGTACTTTTCTTTATCGGATTTGAACGAGAGCATGTTGGCGCCTTCGGTATTACTGCCGGTAGAGCGGTTGGAACTCCAGTCGATATATACGAATTGCGTAGCGCTGTGTCCGCTTTCGGGGTCGGTTACTTTTACCAGCAATTGCCCCCAGTCGGGATAATCCAGCTTATAGTTGAACGATGCTTTTCCATTGGCGTCTGTTTTTACGGTCGTCGTGAAAAGTGCGTTTTGATAAGAACTTTGCGAGAAATTCGCCAATTTTCCATCGGACGAATACCACCACCAACTCCATTCGTTCCGGTAAATTTCCACATTCAGTTTTTTCGATACGGCTTTCCCGGTGTAGTTTACTGCGGCCACTTCGAAGAGTTGGTTTTTACCTGTTTCCAAGCGGCGGTAATAGCCTTCGCCATCGGGAACTTTTAACCCTACATAGGAAGTGTAGGGCGAAATGGAAACATACGCATTGTCGGAGCTGAATTCGCCGCCCTCTTCAAATACACGAATGGCCAACGACGCTTGCAACATGCCCGGCGAACGTTTGTTGGTTTCCAACGGAATGGAGAAATTCATTTCTCCATCGGCATTCAAATGCCCGTCGTAGGTTTGTTCGCCGTCGCTCCAGAAGCGTTTGGTAACATCGTCGAATATGTAATTTTCAAATCCTTTAAAGGTAGTGTGTTTTTCGGTAACGGTTGTTTTTATATCGGTCGCCAGGCCTCCGGCTGTAGCGCCGTGCAGCCATTTTACCTCCAGCGATCCGGAGATGTTTTTTCCGGGAGGCACCAGCTCATTATCCAACGTGGTGGTTATTTTTAAACGGTTTGGTTTAATAGTGGCTACGCGCAACGATTTGTAGAACGCGGCGCCGCCCACGCGCACCACGGCATTCCACGAGCCGGTGGGCGCTTCTGCATCGGTTTGGTAAGCAAAGGTGTAAAAGCCGTTTTGCCCGTCCACTTTCACTTGTTGGTTCACCAATTGCGATTGGGCGTTGTATAATTCGAAATTCACCGGATGTTTGGCGGGCAATTGTTTCAAGCGGTCGTCCAGCACAAACGTGAGGAAAATGGTATCGCCAGGGCGCCACACGCCGCGTTCGCCATAAATAAAACCTTTCAGGCCTTTTTGCAGTTCTTCGCCCGACACGTCGAAATTACTCAGCGAGAGCGAGGCTCCGTCGTCCACCCGTACATAATTTTTTTGTTTTTCGTACGATGCAACGACTACGTATGCTGTTCCGTTGATTTCAAAGGCGGTTTTTCCTTCGCTGTCGGTGCTGCCTTCTCCCACTTTCTGCTGTTGATAGTCGTATGCCGTCACTTTCACACCGCTCATGGGTTTTGTAGTCACTATATTATTTACAAACGCCAACAGCATTTTGTCGCTTCCGCGTTTTACAATCACGCCCAAATCGGTAGCCAACACGTTTTGCGAAATAAACCGGTTGTAGTTGTAGTACCCGTCTTTGCAAGGGTTGTCGCGGTCTTCCCAGCTGTAATAATAGTAATCATCGTCGTCATATTCTTCATCGCCATCTTCGTAGGAAGAAGCGGACACCAACTCTTGCTCCGTATTTTTTCCGGCATTATTTTCTTCACAATCGCGGTACAGCGAATAGTTCCGCGAGAACTTAATTTTCACATTGTAGATAGCGCCGGGTTCCGGAGTGATGATGGAAGCCAAATCAATCGAAAAAGTGTTCCATTGATGCAAATTACTTTTGCGGCTCTCGGCCAGGCGGATGGTTTTATGGGCAATAGGTTTAGCCACACGGCGCAATTCATAACTTCCGTCCAAACGGTTTACCTGCAAAAATTGCAGCACATTCGACTCGTATGTCTTGTGTATTTCCACATCCACCGCACTCAGGTTCACGGCTTGGAAAGGCAGTGTCAAGCCTTCGGAGCTGGGAATGATAATCCCTTTTCCGATGAGGCGCACGGCCGGTTTTATTTCTTCAATGGTAATTTCCTGCGTGTAATCTTCGGGTAGTTGTTTCCCTTCCTTGCTGCTGAGTTCCTTACGGATAGTCAGTATGCACGATCCGCTTTCCTTATTGGAATAATAAATGTACAGAATGTTTGACGATGCTTTGTAGCGGGCTTCTCCTCCGCCGGAAAGATTGATAAACGATTCGAAACGTTGTTTTTCGTTCAACGGCGCCGAAAACCGGCATTCGACATAACTCTCGCCGGTATTTACTTTTATATCCAGCACCTTGAAAGCGCCTTTTTCGGGAATCAGAATCGTGTCGGTTGTTTTGTAGTCGTAGCCTACCGCTTTTCCGTTCCAGTGCAACAGCAGTTCTTGTTCTTTATCGCTTGCCGCAATATTTTCAATAGTAAATTCATGTACCCTGTCGGCCGGGCGGTGGCTCCATTTCACTTCCGTTGTCTTGCCTTGAAACGTGGCTTCCAACGTGCTTTCCACTTTCTCGTTGTGCATAAAATCAGAGGCCAGCACGCGTCCCGAGAGTATAAAATTGTCGGGTTGCATTTCGTCTTGAAGGCTCAGCCCATCCAAATCGATAGAGAATGCGGGCTCCGAAGTAGCAAACATGAATGTGAATTTTTTATCTTTTCCCTCCGCTTCTTTTACAATCTTACCTACATTAAAGGTCGCCTCATATTCTGTTCCGCTTTTTAAATGTTCTTTCGGGCGGAATTCAATAGTATAGGCGTCTGCGTAATACGTTTCGCCATCAATATTCGGGGAGAAAGTAAAGATTTTCCCCTCTACTTTTTCACCCGGTTCGGCATTGGGAATTTCCTGTATCATCCGCACCAAAATGGTCGATTCAATAGAAATAATACCGCCCGTATAGGCGTCAATAAAGGGATTCTGCGGATTCACCAAGTCCGACTTGCTTTTGCATCCGCCGAGCAAAAACATGCACATGGCTATAATAAGCCATAAAGAGGAGATTTTATTTTTCATTGTTATAATAATATTTTTGGTACAAAAATACAAAATATACGTTTGCTTAGTTAAGGGATGTCAATTTAATTTTGTATATTTATCAGAAATGACTACTTTTGCAGCCCCAATCGTAAAAAATGGGAAAAAATCGGGGCGTGGCGCAGTTGGCTAGCGCACTTGCATGGGGTGCAAGGGGTCGAATGTTCGAGTCATTTCGCCCCGACTTTTTTATCAAAGTATCTAAAAACCTGTATCTTGCAGGTAAAAAAATCTGCAAGATACAATTTAGATACACTTATAGATACAGTTAAGAAAAACGACGTGCTATGCATGAATTTCTAAAAAATTTAGAAAGGATATGCGTAGAAAAAAAAATTTGCTTTTCCCCACTCTCCGAGACAGGAAGGGAGACATCACGAAGAAATGGTATGTAGAACTATCGATGCGCGACCCGCAACGCGATGAGATGATTCGTAAACGTTATGAGTGTTACGACGATGTAAACATCAATAGTTTTTCTTCGGCCGCAGAGCGTTACCGGTTAGCAGAAAAAATAATCGCAGAGCTCAAGCAGAAAATAGCTGCCGGATGGACTATTTTTTAAGCTCCTGTATGCGCTTCGGAGTCTTTTATGGGTATAGAATGATTTTTGGGTAAATGGGTTTATGGTTCGTTCGTTCAGGAACGACTCCCACTTCTCAAACCATAATCCCAATGCGCCGGTAAATGATTCCCTGTCTGTCTGCTTCATTAAATCTACGACTTCCATCAGTTCTTTGGCCGCTTGAAGTTTGGGCTTCTTGGTCAAATAGCGGCGAATAATGGCAGATTGGTGAAACTGGTACATTTGTACAGGAATATCCGGAAAAGATTGAATAAGTCCTTTACGCCCATCGCAAACAATCGCAAGAATAGTAAAATTAAGGACTTTAAGTTCTTCAATACCTTGAATATACAATGCGTTTGTTTCGTGTCGGATATAGTACTTCAACAGGTTGTTTTTAGTTAAAGAATCTTTAAACAACATCACGCCAAAGTTTCTTCCCCAATAAGTGGTATCCATCAAAACGATAACCGCTCGTGCGGGCATGGATGGATTTTCTATTTTATGTTTGTCTAATTTGCGACGGATGGTACTAACGGAACAAGTGTACTTATCGGCCAATTGCAAATAGGTTTGTTTGCCTTCTGTGTATTCTTGCCATAGCTGGCTCGTTTGGACCCTGTTTCCGCCTGAAAATTGTTTGCCACAGGCATAACATTTATATTGTTGAACCCCCTGTTTGCATCCATTTTTCTTGGTAATGGAACTATCGCAGTAAAAGCATTTTTTCGATTCATATACTTGGAGTGGCTTTAAAGCCAATAAAGATAAGACTTCCCAATGATTTCAGCCTGAAAAATGACTATTAAGCCTAAAAGATTAAATTTTGTGCAAGCTACAAAAAAGTAGAAGCCCTGTCAATGTTTTTACTGTATTGAAGACTACTCTATTAAATTTAACTTTCGTTTTGCTAAAGCAAAACAAAAACCCCGCCGGTGGGCGGGGCTATGCTAATCAAATAGGAATATTACCTGTCTTCCTAGGCGAGGAGAAAAATAGCACATTCTTCATACTTACTCCAATTTATAAAAAGTTAATTTCAATGGAAGGCTGTAATAACCTTCAGGTATTACAAAATCATTGGGTACTCCATACGGTTTTATTTCCCAATCCAAGTGTAAAGGAGAGTCAATATAAGTTAGTACAATATATGCTCGTTTTCCTGTGATGGGATCTGTACTTAAGAGAGAAATTTTGTAAGGATTATCGGGTTCAATAACAAGGCCTAGACTATTTGTTTCTCTTGTCACATTTTCTGTTACGTATTGCATCGTTGAACTGATTACTTCTCTATTTTTTATATATATATGCCACAAATATAACATATCAATATAAACCTTAATTGGGGTCAAATGTTTTACTTTTATTAGTATAATATCTACTGTGTCATTATTTGATACATCTCTCCATTTTCCTGCAAATTTTTTCAACTCTGGATGCTGGAGATAGTCACCTTCTTTAGGGGTTGTATGGTTTGTTTCTTGTGCAAGTCCCATACAAATGGATAAGAAAAAACCAATTGTAATAATAAATGTTTTCATAGCTGTATTTATTAACATGGCTTAATGATTGGATTATTATTTGTATCTACTCCATAAGGAGTGTAATCAGATGAATTGCTTTTAAATAGTTTCAACCCAGTATTCGCTTGCTGAAGCATTTGCAAAAAAGCACGTTCATTAGCGTCTGGTGTATTATTTGTTCCAATTTGATAAAAGGAATGAAAAGTAGCTTCTAAATAATCATTATTTGGCACTCCAACAAACCATGCATTCCCAAATGCTCTAAACTTAGCTTCATCTTCAATTTTCAAAATATAATTGGTACCGTTGGGTGTTACTAACGACATAGTAAAGTTTGTAGCGCTTGTCATGTGATTAGTGGCAAGTATTTGATACATGGCCATTAAATCTGTTGCCGAAAAAATAGACATACAATTTGTTGTATGAACATGCATCAAACCATCTAAAGTGCCAGAAAGAGGAATATTCCCAATAATACAATTGCCAGTTCCTGTAAGTGGGCTATAGCTATTTCCATCCCATGTGTAACCTGTTTCATTGGCTAAATTAATGTTGCCCTGCAACTCACTCATTTTATTCTTAAACTGCGCATTGGTAGCAATTTTTTCTACCTGTCCACAAATATTATTATGCGCAAAGCGTGCGATAAACGTTTGGTCGTCAGTCACTGTAAACGAATAACTTGGTTCTATAGAAACAATAGTACCATTGGAAGTCCAACTTACAAAAAGATATCCGGATAAAGCTGACGCTGCAATAATGAGAGTATTACCAGCAGGATACTTCCCACCTCCTGTTACAGTCCCTCCTATGAGTGGGTTAGCTGTTAACGTCACAGTATATTGCGGGACCTGTGCCCCTCCAGCACCCCACGGATTATAAAGATTACCGTCAGGGTCACGTGTAGGGTCCGGATTATCCGCGGGGCAGACCAACCAATATTCGATACCGGATATGTACCAAGAGCCGCACACCATGCCGGGACGACCAACAGTAATCGTGCAATTTATCGTATATTCCGTAATCACATAAAGCGTACAATCTTCAGAGTATGATGCCCGCTTCACGTTCACGGTAGGAACCTCCAAGGTACTATTACTACTGATGGAATGCGTTATCTTTCCCTCCCGGTATTGCCATCCGTTACAAAACCGGCCATCGGGTAATACATAAAATACCATGCCCGAGAAATCTTTCGGCATGTTTTTATAGGCATTGTTTTTTACTTTGTAGTGGTGTTTTTCCAAATACGCCGAATCGGGCACTATATTCATAAACGCATGGTAATAGGCTCCTTGCTCGTCTTTCAATATGAGCATCCGGGTTTCCACGGCATCCAATACGGCTTTCGAAGGTTGTTGCTGCCCACGGGCATACCCCAATTTACCTAACGAAGTCAAGGGCACTTCTACTACACTATCTCTTCCCACATAGGCGGCGTTCCATTCCGGTTTTGCTTTGATGGATTTCTTCTTTTCGCCCTTTGCATTCATGGGTAAGATCAGGGAATCGGCACCGTCAGCCGTAGTGGCATACGTCTGTTCAAACCACGCTTTAGCGGCTAACACTAAAGGGTCTGAAGTTTCTTTTTTCAGTTCTTCCGTCGAAGACGGTTCCTTTTGACAGGAGAATAATAGGATTGAAAAAATCGTAAAGATAAGCAGGCTTCCCACCACCACATTTTCTCGCTTCCACCTGCCCATAAAAGGAAAAATCTTTTTCATAGGCATTGAATTTAAAGGTTATTATTTAGGACAGAAAATCAAAATTTCTTTGCAAGATGCACAAAGATTTTGTTAAACAGAGGCGAAGATAAACATTGTTTTTGAATAAAAAAAATGTATTTTATAAGATTAAATTTTGTGCAAAAAAATAAAATCTTTTATCATCTTTTTTTTGAACGTAACTCTATTAGATTTATCGGATTTGGTAATTTAAGATAGATTTATTATCTTTGCCCCAAAAAAAAAGTATGGTATGTCCTAAATGTCAATCAGATAGAAAAGTGAAAAATGGTGTGGTAAGAGCTTTGCAGCGCTATAAGTGTAAAGATTGTGGGTGTAATTACACCGTAAGTTTTGAAGTTTATTTAGAAAAAGAGAAGAAGCGTAGATTTGCCTTATCCCTGTATTTAGAAGGCTTGGGATTTCACTCCATAGCGCGTTTATTGGGTGTAAGCCATGTTTCTGTTTTGAATTGGATTCGTAAATACGGGCATCAGCTGGAGGAAATTCGTAATCCTCGCCCCGCCAGAATTATGGAATTAGATGAGGTTCATAGCTATATTGGGCACAAAAAAACTACCGATGGATTTGGATTAGTGTTGATAGAGAAGCCAAGCAGTACATTGATTTCGTTGTTGGGGACAGAAGTACAAAAACAGGATTGAAGCTGTGAGATAAGGTAAAAGGACAGGCTATAGGAGTTGTTGCAGCGGACTACTGGAAATCGTATAACGAAATGATACCGGCAGAAAAGTTGGTGTAAACAAAAGCAGAAACCTATACGGTAGAAAGCTACAATGCTCAAATCAGACACTTCTTCGCTCGATTTAGAAGAAAAACAAAATGTTATTCTAAAAGCGTGGAGATGATGGCATGTTCTCTGAAACTACTTATGGCTAAACGAAATAATTTATTATCTATACAAATTTACTAATCCCAAATAATTAATTGAAAATTAATGTATAGCACAGTGGTGCCGAGTCATTTCGCCCCGACTTGACGGAATCGCTGTAATAATTACGGCGATTCTGTTTTTTTAGTGAGGTGTATTCATAAAATTGGATTAAATTTGTGGTTGAGTTCTTACTAATTCGTTACTGTTAAAAATGAAGTTTCCGATACGCTTAATAATACTTACTTGCTTTATCTATGCGCTGCCTATAGGAGCATCGGCGCAGCTTTCATCCTATGGGCAATTTTGGAACGAGTTCGCTTTCACGCGTTCCATCGGTACACGCTGGGCGCTGGAGCTGAATCTCGGGCAGGCGTGGAGCGGATCGGAAAGCGAGAAGGGAAATATCTTCAGCCACAATGCGCAACTTTATGCCCGTTTATGGATACACTATTATGCCTCGCCGCGCTGGAAGCTCTCGTATTTCTATGCTTATTATGATAATAAGGAAGTTCCTGAAATCGACCAACGAACGTACGCCGAATTGCGCTCGGCTTTTCAAGGCATTTATTATATTAAAAAAACGAATTACACGCTTAATACTCGTGTCCGCGTCGAGGACCGGCATGTGAGCGATACCAATGGCGATTTTGAGGCCTCTTACCGTTTCCGTGCCCAGTTGAGGCTCGTATATCCACTCAATGGTAAGTTTTTGCGCCAAGGAGTTTATTACGGCCTTGCGTCAGAAGAAGTGTTTTTTAAGACAGCCAGTAGCGTGACAGGCAATCAGTTCTTCGACCGGAACCGGTTGACCTTAGGGTTTGGGTATAATTTTACAGACGATTTTCAGGTAGAATTAAGCTATGCCAACGAATGGTTGCCACGTCCGTCGAGGTCGGAAATGATACACGCCATACAACTCAATTTCGTCTTCAATAATTTATGGCAAAACTTATCGAACCGTTGGAAGGCGCATCGGGAGCACAACCAACATTCGGACGATGAATGATGCGTGTTTATGGTTGCTCCCTGAAGAAACAGTTCAACTGATTGCGGAAGGCTGCTTTGTGTAGTTTTAGCTGATAGCTGCGAATACTTTCTTCCTTGCTTACCTGAATGCTTATTTTTTTTACATCGTTTTTTCGGAGCTCATCCATATGCTTTTTGTCGATGAGGTACATCATAATGAATGTACTGTCATTGAGATAATAGCTATCGTAGAAAGAAAATGTCAAGGAATGGTTATTTGAAAGCAATATGCTTATATCGTCTTTCGATACCGCTTTTTTCTCCTCTTTCCGCGGAAACGGATGAGGAAGCAGTGTCAGGAAATATTGGTCTTTGTCCGTGATAATGGCGCCGTATAAGGATTTATTCGTTGTCCAGTAGAAACAAACGGGATCCATGTAATATAACAATGCTCCGTTCGCTTCAATGCGTTGCTTTATATCGCATGGATTCGGCTGTGTTTGGGCTCCCGCAAACAGCGGGCAAACAATCAAAAGAGAAAGGAAAAAAAAACGTTTCATGTTCGTGGGCGTTGTTAATATTCGAAAAAATGAACAATTAGCGTGCCAAAGTGTATGGATGCGTTAAGCGATTCATAAATGATTGGAGGGCGGCGCTAAATTTTCTTAAAGTTTTACATGGTCTGCACAAAGATATTGTATTTAACGCTTACCGCCAAATATAAAAAATGTACTCCGCTATATGTCGTGTATTTTCAAATTAGACTGTTGCCGGAACAATCGATGAAACTTATTTTCCTAACACATTGCCGGTCTATGGAATAGTATTTGAAATGCACACGTATTTTGATTTGTTATTATTTTTTAATTTGTCATAAAAATCTTATCTTTGCAAAACCGGCGTTGATTGAATAATTTAATACATACATTATGATTAGTTACAAAGATATAGGCTTGGTAAATTCCAGAGAATTATTTGCCAAAGCAATAAAAGGAGCTTACGCCATTCCGGCGTTTAATTTTAATAACATGGAGCAGATGCAGGCCATTATCCAAGCCTGTGTGGAAACCAAATCACCGGTGATTTTGCAGGTATCGAGCGGTGCGCGTAAATATGCCAACCAGACTTTGCTGCGATATATGGCGCAGGGAGCCGTTGCTTATGCTAAAGAGTTGGGATATGCGATTCCTATCGTGTTGCACCTGGACCATGGCGATACGTTCGAATTGTGTAAATCATGTATCGAGTATGGATTCTCGTCTGTTATGATTGACGGCTCACACCTTGATTACCATAAAAATATAGAATTGACGGCGCAAGTAGTGGAATACGCCCACCAATACAATGTAACCGTGGAAGGTGAATTAGGCGTATTGGCCGGCGTAGAAGACGAAGTAAGCGCAGAACATCACACTTATACGAGGCCGGAAGAAGTGCAGGATTTTGTGCAGAAAACGGGTGTTGATTCCTTAGCTATTTCTATCGGCACCTCGCATGGCGCTTTCAAATTTAAACCCGGACAAAAGCCGGAAATCCGCTTGGATATTCTGCGGGAAATTGAAAAACGCATTCCGGGATTTCCTATTGTATTGCATGGCTCGTCGAGTGTGCCGCAAGACATTGTCGAAGAAATCAACCGTTATGGTGGAAAGTTGAAAGATTCTATCGGTATCCCCGAAGAACAACTGCGCGAAGCGGCAAAGTCGGCCGTCTGCAAAATCAATATTGATAGCGACGGGCGTTTAGCGATGACAGCGGCTATCCGTAAAGTCTTTGCGGAACAACCGGCAGAATTCGACCCGCGCAAGTATTTAGGCCCTGCCCGGGATAAACTCCGTGATTTGTACAAACATAAAGTTGTACATGTTTTGGGAAGTAACGATAAAGCATAAGAATAGCCATATAGAAACAATAAGAGCCGGACAGTTGTAGTTGTCCGGCTCTTATTGTTTTCTCAGTAAGAATCTTATAAGGAGAAATCAATTTCTTCGCCGTTATCCAAGGGCATCAGCGTTTCTTTTTCGCATTTCAAGGTACGTGCCGGATACATTTTTAGTACATGCTGATTGTGGGTGGCCATGAATATGGCTGTATGATACTGAGCTGAAATTTTTTGCAGAATTTGCATGATTTCATCGTAAGATTCCACGTCGAGATTTCCGGTGGGTTCATCGGCCAAAATCAACTCGGGATTGTTGAGTAACGCGCGCGAAATAGCTACCCGTTGTTGCTCGCCTCCGGAAAGTTGGTGAGGCATTCGTTCGGCCTGTTCTTTCATGCCCACCGCGTCCAGCACTTGATGGATGCGTTCGCGGATAAGCGAATCGTCACGCCAACCGGTAGCCTTTAGTACAAATAATAGATTGTCGTGTACGCTTCTGTCGGTGAGTAGTTTAAAGTCTTGAAAGACCACTCCGAGTTTCCTTCGTAACGGTGGAATCTGCGATTGTTTCAATGTTAGCATATCTAACCCG
Organism: Bacteroidales bacterium; assembly: GCA_031551045.1. GTDB lineage: Bacteria > Bacteroidota > Bacteroidia > Bacteroidales > UBA932 > JAVBOD01. The sequence goes on along the minus strand of JAVBOD010000072.1, from coordinate 5,161 downwards.
GCTACTGAAGCATACCCTTTCCGTACCGGCACTTCTGCATTGATGGCTTTCATGAGGGTTGTTTTGCCGGCGCCTACTTTCCCGACAACATAGACAAATTCCCCTTTGGCAATTTGTAAATTGACGTTGTGCAGGATGAGTTTTTCATCCTGGTAAATATCTATTTGTCGAAAATCGACAATCAACGGGTTGCTCATAACTGGTTGATAAATTCGTTAAATCAACTACAAATTTATTAATTTTATTTATACCTTTACAAACTTAAAACAAAAAATATACGAAATATAGTGATGATGTTGAAATTTATCATTAAACCTATTTTAATGACCGGTGTGGCTTTGTGTTGCTGCGCGGGTTCTATTTTTTCACAAGAAGTGTCTGTCGGTGAGCGGACTTCCTATGAAAAGGCCGTTGACCTGTATGAAAAAGGATTGCCGTCCGATGCCGATGCCATGTTCCGGAAAGCATGGAAAGAGGCCGGCGTAAATGATGTGCTTTTGCAGGCGAATATCGCCTACTATCGCGGTATGTGCGCTATCCAGCTGGATGAGCCCAATGCAGAACAAATGATCAACGATTTCTTGATTGATTATTCTTTTTATCCGAAGAAAAACGATCTGGTAGTGGCGCTTGCCGACCGTTTCTTCGATAATAAAAATTACCGGAAATGCGTGTATTGGTACGGACGAATCGACAATAGCTCGCTTACTCAAGAGCAGCAAATGGAACATAAGTTTAAATTGGCTTATTCCTATTTTCAAACCAAAAATATGGAAAAAGCTCGGGGGCTTTTTGCTGAAGTTAAGAACGTCCCGGGGCAGTATGCTGTGCCGGCCACTTACTACTATTCGCACTGCTCCTACATGACCGGTAGTTACGATGAGGCGTTAAAAGGATTTCAATCTATCAAAAATGACGACCGTTTTTCGGAACTTTCAGCCTATTATATTTTGCATATTTATTTCCTGAAAAAAGATTATGCGAACGCTATTGCATACGGTACCGATTTATTACCGAAAGTAGTGGAAAAACAGCAAAGCGAGATAGCACGCATTCTGGCGGAATGCTATTTAATGACGGAAAAATATGATAAAGCGTTGGAATACTTTGCTATTTACCAGGCAAGCACCAATCGTTTGGAACGGAGCGATTATTATTTTTCAGGTTTTGTTTCCCTCAAGTTGAAAAAGTATGATGAGGCCATTCTGAATTTTAGCAAAGTATCCGGCGGAAGAGACTCTATCGCGCAAAGCGCTCAATTTTACACTGCCGACGCCTATCTGAAACAGGGCAAGAAGCAGGAAGCGATGGATATTTTTCAAAAGGCCATGCAAGGAAAGGCTTCTGAAATCATTGCGGAAGATGCGGCTTTCAACTATGCAAAATTGGCATTGGAGTTGAACCGCGATAGTACGCCGTTGAACGATTTCCGGAAAAAATACCCGAATAGCCGTAAGAATGAAGAGTTGAAAAACTACATGATTACACTCTACACCGGCGCCGGCGAATATGAAACAGCATTGAACATGCTGCACAACATTCCTTCGCCAACAGATAAAGACCGTGCCGATTTGCAGCAAATTTCATTTCTATATGGGAAGTCATTATACGATAAAGGCGATTATAATGGAGCGCAGAAGGCTTTTGCTACTGCCAAAAAACACAATAAATACAATAAGGAAGTAGCGGCGCTGACGAATTTCTGGAATGCGGAAAACTTGTTTGCCTTAAAAAATTATCAAGCAGCGGTGGTGGAATATGAACAATTCGCCAATGCCGCAGGCTTATTCAATAGCGGATTATCACGCAATAGCAATGAGTATAAAATTGCGCACTACAACAATGCCTATGCCTATTTCAAGCAACAGCAATATGATAAATCGGTTTCTTGGTTCCGCAAATATATCAATGCTGCAGGAGCCGATAAGGCGCATAGCGAACTGATAACAGATTCTTACAACCGTATTGGCGATTGCTATTTCGTACAGCATAAATATGAACAAGCTATTGATAGCTATGACGACGCTATTGACCGCAAAACCGCTCAGGCCGATTATGCTATGTATCAACTGGGATTGGCGTATGGTATGACGAACAAGGCGTCGGAAAAAATAGTGACGCTCACCAATTTGGAGAAAAATATGCCGGCCTCGTCATATGCTCCTGCAGCATTGTACGAAATCGGAAGAACCTATGTACGCGACGGAAAGTTTACGGAAGCTAATACGGTATTGCAAAAATTAATCGGCAAATACCCGCAGAGCCCGTATTACCCGAAAGCGTTGAACGAAGTGGGGCTTATCAGTATGAACATTGGCGAGCCGAAACGGGCGATAGACTATTATAAACGGGTGTTGGAACGATTCCCTAACACTTCGGAAGATTATCAAGATGCCTTGAATGGATTGAAAAGCGCTTATACGGAACTGAAAGACATTGATGGCTATTTTGCCTATACGGAAAAATTAGGCGTTAAGACAGGCACTATTTCCGACGACAGGGAAGAGATGATGTTCACCTCCGGGCAAGCGTTCTATACGGAAAATAATTGCGATAAAACAATCGAAACGTTTGAAAAATTCCTGCAACTCTATGCCGGCGGAATATACGCCGTGAGGGCAAAATTCTATTTGGGCGATTGTTATTACAAGAAGGAAGATTTCCGGAAAGCCGCGGATAATTTTGCCTATACCATGAATCAACCGCAAAATTCATTTACCGAATTGGCGATGTTGGGTAATGCACGCAGTGAATTGGCTTTGAAAAATTATGAAGCAGCCATTGTTAGTTATGAAAAATTGATCGACTATTCGGCTGTCCCGGGATACCTGTTGGAAGCGAAAACAGGCATCATGCGCGCCGAATTTGAACTGGGCCGCTATAAACAAGCGGCGAATGCAGCGCAAACGCTATTGAATGCTGAAAATAAAACCCCGGAATTGCAACGGGAAGCTCAACTGTGTCAAGCGAAATCCTATAAAGCGTTGGGGGCCGGTAATGAGGCGGTGGTGGTTTGCACGGAATTGTCGGCTAATAAAAAAACAAAAGAAGGAGCCGAAGCAGCCTATATGCTGATTGAAATGGAATACGAAGCAGCAAATTATACCGATATGGAAACTCATATTTTTGCATTTGCCGACTCGGGAACACCCTACCAATATTGGGTAGCAAGGAGTTTTATTATATTAGGCGACAGTTATATGCAACGCAAAGACACGGCGCAGGCGAAAGCTACGTTCCAAAGCCTTTTGGACGGCTATAAAAATACGGCCGACGGCATTATCGATATGGTAAAAGAGCGTATGGCAAAACTTAAATAACGGACTAACATGCGAAATTCATTAATGAAACACACGATGAAACTACAACGATATATTTCTTTCTTTACGGTATTGATGGGCGTGCTTACAGTCAATATCTTATCGGCGCAAATTCGTAATCCGCAGGTCGAAGTGCGGCGTACGTACGAAGGAAAAATTATAGATGCCAATCCTTTGTCGTTCCCTCTTCCGGTGCACGACTCGTTGAACATATTACGGCAAAAAGTGGAGTACAATAATTTGGCAACTCCGATGGAAACATATGTATTGAATAAAATAATTCCGCCGGCAGGCATCGTTCAGCACAATAAAACCGAGTATAAAGAATTTTTCTACTTACGGGCCGGCTTGGGTTATCCGTTAACTCCTTTGGCAGATTTATATTTGCATGCCCCACTCCCGAACAGTGTGTCGTTGAACTTTTATGTCAATCACCGTTCGTTTTGGGGCAACACCTTACTGTTTAAAGATGCGCCGTTGGGATATACCGGCCCCGATAAAATATGCAGTAACTATATGAACAACGACGTGGGCCTTGCTTTCCGCAAAACATGGGCGCAACACACATTGACTGTACGAGGTGAATATAAAGGACGTGCGGTGCTTCTGCATGGAAACGACACATCATTGCTTTTGCGTGATCCGGCCTATGCTGTACGCTTGTCCGACAACTCTTTTGTGAAAAATAATTTTGCGCAAGCACACAATATTGTTACCGGAGAAGCGCGTTTCCGCTCGAACAACGAAGAGGGATTTGTCTATAACGTGGGGCTTTGGGCCGATTATATAAAAGACAAAATGAATAGCGTACTCACCGGCACTCCCATGTCGCAAACCATGCTGGGCATCGACGGCTATTTCGGTTACTGGTTCAAAACTACGAGCGCTTTATATTTAGATTATGACGTACGTATGTTCAATAAATACAACTTCTCCGGGATTTCGGATGGTTCTTATCGTTTTGCTCCTAATTTCCGTTTTGCCAATAGTGACTGGAATGTGAAAGTGGGTATCGCGCTTGATTTTCTAAAAGAATCGGAGTTGGCTTTAGATACGACGTTGAATGTTGTTCGCCGGCCAAAAGACGGGAAAACAAAAGTATATCCCGACCTATTCGTATCTTATAAAATCGACGAAGACTTGGCAACGGCTTATTTCAGGATGGACGGGAAAACCAATTTGAATAACTATTCGGCCGTTGCATTAGAAAATCCTTATATTTTACCGGGTTGGTGTTTGGATAACAGTTATGACCGTTTTGCAATAACGTTGGGATTGCGCGGCTCGCTTAATAAAAAACTGAATTATAATGCCTTTATTTCTTACCGTATGGTGGACAACATGTATTTCTACGTGAATAGCCAGATTCCCGTGGATACGACCGCTTCTCCATTGATATCTACTATTCGCAATAACTTTACGGCTTACACTGACTCTACCACTGCTTGCTTTACGGCTGGATTGGATTTGGGTTTGATGTTGCGGAATTTTGAATTGAATGCAAGGGTACAATATCATGGCTATGGCTTGGATCAGGTAAAAAAAGCATGGCACAAACCGGCTTTTGAATTAGGCTTGACAGGGCGTTATACTTACAATCAATGGATTTTCTCCTTGGGTGGCTATGTGCGTGGCGCCGTGCCGGTAGTTATCAACAAATGGAATCCGCTTTCGTCCACCATAAGCCCTGATAATTATATCGAAACCGAAATCAAAACCTATTTCGATTTATCGTTCATGGCCGAATATCGTTGGAAGAACTGGATTTCCTTCTTCCTGCAAGGTTCGGACTTATTAAATTCACGGTATCAAAATTATTATTTGTATTACACCCAGGGAAT